>NZ_JBFRER010000066.1:0-38387 GCF_052114405.1 Streptomyces sp. M-16
GCCCCGGCCCGGCGGGCCGGGGGGCCGGCGGGCCGGGGGCCGGCGGGCCGGGGGCTCGCGGGCCGGTCAGACGCGGTAGACGAGTGCCGTGGCGATGGCGGCGAGCCCCTCGGCGCGGCCCGTGAGGCCCAGGCCGTCGGTGGTGGTGCCGGAGACCGCGACGGGGGCGCCCGCCGCCGCCGCGAGCGCCTTCTGCGCTTCTTCGCGCCGCTTTCCGATCTTCGGGCGTACGCCGATCACCTGGACCGCGATGTTGCCGATCTCGAACCCCTCGGCGCGCACGATCCGGGCGGCTTCCGCCAGCAGCGTCACGCCCGCGGCGCCGGACCACTCGGGGCGGGAGGTGCCGAAGTGGGCGCCGAGGTCGCCGACCCCGGCGGCCGAGAAGAGGGCGTCACAGGCGGCGTGGGCCGCGACGTCCCCGTCGGAGTGACCGGCGAGACCGTCCTCGCCCTCCCACAGCAGCCCGGCGCACCACAGCTCGCGCCCGGCCTCGAAGGCGTGGACGTCGGTCCCGATCCCGACGAGCGGGATCAGCGGGGCGGAGCCGGTACCGGCCTGCGCGGCCCGCCCGTCGGAATCAGTACGCATCGGTGGCCCTCCTGCGGGCGAGTACGGCCTCGGCGAGGACCAGGTCGAGCGGACGGGTGACCTTGAAGGCCTCTTCGTGGCCGGGGACGACCACGACGGTGACCCCGGTGCGTTCCACCATGCCCGCGTCGTCCGTGGCGCCCTCGCCGCTGACGGCGATGGCCTCGTGGGCGCGCAGCAGGGTGGCGAGGTCGAAGCCCTGCGGGGTCTGCACGGCGCGCAGCCGGGCCCGCTCGGGCGTGGCGACGACCGGCTCGGGCCGGCCGGGCGCGCCCGGCTCGACCTCCTTGACGGTGTCGGCCAGCGGCAGCGCGGGGACCACGGCGGGGGCGCCGCCGCGGACGGCCTCGACGACGGAGTCGACGGTGTCCACGGGGACCAGCGGGCGGGCCGCGTCGTGGATCAGTACGGAGGTGATGTCCGCCGGGAGGGCGTCCAGGCCGGCCCGCACGGACTCCTGGCGGGTGTCCCCGCCGGGGACGACGAGGATCTCGGTGCGCTCGGGCAGCGCGTGCTCGTCCAGGAGGTTGCGCACCTCGGCGGTCCCGTCGGACGGCGCGACGACCACGACGAGGGACACCGCGCGGGAGCGGGCCATGGCGCGGACGGCGTGGATCAGCATCGGCGTCCCGCCGAGGGCCCGCAGGGCCTTGGGTGCGCCGGGGCCGAGGCGTACCCCGCGTCCGGCGGCCGGGATCACCGCGGCGGTGCGGTGGGCGCGCGATTGGTCAGACATCAGTGATAGCTCCGGGCCAGGTTTGTGACTTCGGCCGACATGGGTATGGCCTGAAGGGTGCCGGGTGCGACGCCCTCGCCCCTTCCGTGACGACCGGTCGAGCCGGCTGGCCGGGCCCGGCGCGCCAGAAGCAGGCCTAAGGGTCCGTGGGTACGGATGCAGACATGCCGCAGCGCCCGGCAACGACCCCCTCGTGGAGGAGGGGGTCCGTCATCGGGCACCGCGGCACACTGTGGTTCGGTTCGAGCGTCAGGACGCGAGAACCTCGTCGAGGAGGGCCTCGGCCTTGTCCTCGTTGGTGTTTTCGGCGAGCGCGAGCTCGCTCACCAGAATCTGACGCGCCTTCGCGAGCATGCGCTTCTCACCCGCGGAAAGCCCGCGCTCACGCTCACGACGCCACAGGTCACGCACCACTTCGGCGACCTTGATGACATCGCCAGAAGCGAGCTTCTCCAGATTTGCCTTGTAGCGCCGGGACCAGTTCGTCGGCTCTTCTGCGTACGGTGCGCGGAGCACCTCGAAGACCCGGTCCAGCCCGTCCTGGCCGACTACGTCGCGAACGCCGACGAACTCCGCATTGTCCGCAGGCACACGAACCGTCAGGTCGCCCTGGGCGACCTTGAGCACCAAGTAGGTCTTGTCCACGCCTTTGATCTGGCGAGTTTCGATGGCCTCGATCAGCGCGGCCCCGTGATGGGGATAGACCACGGTGTCGCCAACCTTGAACGTCATGTGACAGGTACCCCTTCCGTGGCTATCCAGGGTAACACGAGAACTGACTGTTATGAATGGCGTTTTCGCAGGTCAGGGCACATCTCGGGGCTTGACAACAGCGACACGAACGTGCTGCGAAGGGCTTCCGGAAGGGGGTATTCGCAGGTCGGAGGCGCTGTACGGACCGGCCGAATCGACCACGTTACACCTGACGGAGGAGCTCACGACTGTGACGTACGTCCCGTTTTGCCGGGTTCTGTGACCGGAAACCGAAGTACTCCGTTCGACTGGCGGGCACGCGTACGGAGCGGGTTCCGGCCCAATCCCGAATTGATCACGGATCCGCGTTCGAGGGAATCCGGAAATTGATCATCGCGCGGCGTCCGGGGGTTATGGGAATGCAAGATCGCGGGGCGGGCGCGGCACGGGGCGCGCGGAGCGGAGGGTCGGGTGCGGGGGCGGGGCGGCGGCTCGGTAACCTAAGCGCGCTGACACACCCTTAGGGCGGCTTTACCTCGGCCGTCCCGAGAGCCCACCCTCCCGTCCGTACGTCCTAGGAGTTGCCGCAGCCGTGAGCCGCAGCCTTCGACGCGGCGCCCTCGCCGCTACCGCCATCGTGTTCTCGATCGCCTCGCTCGCCGCGTGCGGTGCCGGCAACGACGCGCAGACTCTCCAGATCAAGCCGGACAACGCCGCCGCCACCAAGGGCGACATCAAGGTCCAGAACGTTCTGGTGATCAGCCAGGGCGAGAAGGGCAAGAAGGGGCCGGCCTCCGTCTCGGCGACCGTCTTCAACACCGGTGAGAAGCCGCAGGTCCTCAGCGGCATCACCCTGCCGGCCACCAAGTCCAAGGTGATCCTGAAGGGCGCCGGCGGCGCCGACAAGATCATCGTGCCGCCGAACGGCTCCGTGGTCCTGGGCGGCAAGGGCAACGCCTCCGCCTCCATCGAGGGCGGCGTCGCCTCCGCGGTGGAAGCGGGCAACGTCGAGGAAGTCGTCTTCCAGCTGAGCAGCACCGGTGACGTGCCCGTGGGCGCCCAGGTCGTGCCCGCCGCCGGCATGTACGCCGGCTTCGGACCGACCGAGGCCCCGGCCGCCGCGGCGGGCTCCACCCCGTCGGGCTCCCCCTCGGGTTCCCCGTCCGGCTCCCCCTCGGGCACGCCGTCGGGCTCCCCGTCCGGCGCCGCGGGCGCCTCGGCCTCCGGCACCCCGTCGCCGTCGGGCAGCGCCTCGCACGCCGCCGGCCACTGACGCCGAAAGACACGAAGGGAGGGCCCCGGCCGCTGATGCGGCCGGGGCCCTCCCTTCGTTCGTACGCCCGCCGGTCTACGGCTCGAACTTGTAGCCGAGGCCGCGGACGGTCACCAGGTAGCGCGGGGCACCCGGGTCGGGTTCGATCTTGGCCCGGAGGCGCTTGACGTGGACGTCCAGGGTCTTGGTGTCGCCGACGTAGTCCGCGCCCCAAACCCGGTCGATCAGCTGCATGCGGGTGAGCACGCGGCCGGCGTTGCGCAGGAGCATCTCCAGCAGGTCGAACTCCTTCAGCGGGAGGTCCACCTTGGCGCCGGCGACGGTGACCACGTGCCGGTCCACGTCCATCCGTACCGGACCCGCCTCCAGGGCCGCCGGGGTGACCTCCTCCGGCTCGCCGCGGCGGCGCAGCACCGCGCGGATGCGGGCGACGAGCTCGCGGGAGGAGAAGGGCTTCGTGACGTAGTCGTCGGCTCCTATCTCCAGCCCGACGACCTTGTCGATCTCGCTGTCCTTGGCGGTCACCATGATCACGGGGACGTTGGAGCGGCCGCGCAGCTGCCGGCAGACCTCGGTGCCCGGCAGACCGGGCAGCATCAGGTCGAGGAGGACGAGGTCGGCGCCGTTGCGCTCGAACTCGTCGAGCCCGTCGGGCCCCGTCGCAGCGATCGCGACCTCGAAGCCTTCCTTGCGGAGCATGTAGGACAGGGCGTCGCTGAAGGATTCCTCATCCTCGACGACGAGCACTCGGGTCACGGAAGGACCTCCGGGGCAGGGATGGGTGTTTCGGGTTCGGGCTGGGGCTGGGGCTGGGGTCGGGCGGGTGCGGGGGCGTCCGCCGGGATCTGCGCGGCCGCCTCGGGCAGGCGCAGGGTGAACGTGGAGCCCTGGCCCTCGGAGCTCCACACCGACACCTCCCCGCCGTGCGAGGCCGCCACGTGCTTCACGATCGCGAGGCCCAGTCCGGTTCCTCCCGTGGCGCGGGAGCGGGCCGGGTCCACGCGGTAGAAGCGCTCGAAGACGCGCTCGCGGTCCTTCTCCGGGATGCCGATGCCCTGGTCGGTCACGGCTATCTCGATCAAGTCTCCACCCGGCGCGGTCACCCGGCGCGCAGCGATGCCGACGCGGGTGCGGGCGGGGCTGTAGTTGACGGCGTTCTCGACCAGGTTGCCGAGGGCGGCGGCCAGCTGCCCCCGGTGACCCCATACCCGCAGGTCGGCGGTGCCGCCGGCGGCCATGGTGATCTGCTTGGCCGTCGCCGTGTGGCGGCACCGGTCGATGGCCTCGGCCACCAGGGTGTCCACCCGCACGGGCTCGGCGTCCTCCAGGGCCTCGTCGTTCTGCACCCGGGAGAGGTCGATCAGCTCCTGCACGAGGTTGATCAGGCGGGTGGACTCGATCTGCATGCGGCCCGCGAAGCGGGTGACCGCCTCGGGGTCGTCGGCGGCGTCCATGACCGCCTCCGAGAGCAGGGAGATCGCCCCGACCGGGGTCTTCAGCTCGTGCGACACGTTCGCGACGAAGTCGCGGCGGACCGCCTCGATGCGGCGGGCCTCGGTGAGGTCCTCGACGAGCAGGAGCACCAGGCGGGAGCCGAGCGGCGCCACGCGGGCGGAGACCGCGAGGGCCTCGCCGCGGCCGGTGCCGCGCCGGGGCAGGTCGAGCTCGATCTGGCGTATCTCCCCGTCCCGGCGGGTGTCGCGGGCCATGTGGAGCATGGGCTCCACGGCCAGCTTGCCGCCGCGGACCAGGCCCAGGGCGTACGCCGCCGAGCTGGCCTTCACCACCGCGTCGCCCTCGTCGAGGACGACGGCGGAGGAGCGGAGCACGGAGAGGACGGTGTCCACACCGGGTGGGAGCACCGCGTTGATGTCGGGGCGCATGGAGCTCCGGGTGGGGCGGGCCTGGTCGCGCTCGCTCCAGCGGAACGCCAGCATCGCGATCACACCGGTGCACAGACCGGCGATCGCTGCAGCTGCGGCGACCGCCGCGTTCACGTCCATGGATCCAGGTTAAGCAGGCAGAACGACACTTCCACAGCCGTTCGGGTGGCAGCTCGAACACTCGTCGCCCAGAGTTCACCCTGGCGACGGGGTTGATTCACTTGTGATGCCGGAGTCGGACGCGTTGGCACCCGAACGTGTAGAACGTGGGGCCAGGAGCCACGCAGCACACGAGCAGGCAGTAAGAGCGGCAGGAGAGGGACACCACCATGCGCGACGCGTACCACGAGGAACTGGACTCGATCGGAGAAAGCCTGGTCGAGATGGCCCGGCTCGTCGGTTCCGCGATCGGGCGGGCGACGACCGCGATGCTGGACGCCGACCTGAAGCTGGCCGAGAGCGTGATCGCCGCCGACCAGAAGGTCGACGACCTGCAGCACGACCTCGAAGCCCGTGCCATCGCGCTGCTGGCCCGCCAGCAGCCCGTCGCGACCGACCTGCGCATCGTGGTGACCTCGCTGCGCATGAGCGCCGACCTGGAGCGCTCCGGCGACCTGGCGCAGCACGTGGCGAAGCTGGCGCGCCTGCGCTTCCCGGACCGGGCCGTCCCGCGCGACCTGCACGCGACCATCCTGGAGATGGGGCAGCTGGCGCAGCGGCTGATGGCGAAGGCGGCCGAGGTCATCATCACGAAGGACGTCGACCTCGCGCTCCAGCTGGAGCAGGACGACGACGAGATGGACCAGCTGCACCGCACCCTCTTCCAGCACCTGATGGACGACCGCTGGAAGCACGGCATCGAGACGGCCGTCGACGTGACCCTGCTGGGCCGCTACTACGAGCGCTTCGCCGACCACGCGGTGTCGGTGGCGAAGCGCGTGGTCTACCTGGTGACGGGTGAGCACGCGGACGAGCTCCAGCAGCCGACGCAGGTCGACGGGGTCTGACGTCCGCTCCCGAGCCCCAATGCGCCGTTGACGCGCCGGTGTGGCTGGGCATGAATGAGGCGAAGGCGCTCCGTCACCGGGACGCCACGCCTGTGCGCCCACGAGGAGGATCCATGCCCGATTCCCCCGTCCCGATCACCCCGGAGCAGGACCAGCAGCCGTCGTCCCGTCCGGAGCCCCTGCGCCTCCCGCTGCTCGCGGCCTGCGGCTGCGGGTCGGGCTGCGGCTGCGGCTGCCAGTCCGGAGCCCCCTGCCAGTGCGGGGGCTGACAGCACCCCCTCGAGTACGCCCGGAGGGCCCCGCCGGACCGCGTCCGGTCCGGCAGGGCCCTCCGCCGTGTCGTAGCTGGTCAGTCGCCGGTGTTGGTGGCCCAGACGGGCTGGTTGGCGCTGTTGTAGACGACGGCGTTGCCGTCGTCCTGGACGGCCAGGTAGTGGCCCTTGTGCCAGGTGCCGGCGGCCCAGACGGGGTTGCCGTTGCTGTCGTAGACGACGAAGTTGCCGTCTTCCTGGAAGACGGCGCTGTCGGCCTTCGGCCAGACGTCGGGCGCCTGCCAGGCGGCCTTGCCGTCCTTGTAGAGGACGAAGTTGCCGTCGCTCTGGACGCGCAGGACGGTCCGGCCGTTGCCGGAGGTCCACGCCTGGTTCTTGTGGAGGGTGGCGCCGCCGTAGAAGTGGGCGTCGGTGCGGGCGGCGGAGGCGGCGGCGGCCCGCGGCGCGGACGAGGCGTCGGCGGCCGGGCCGGAGGCGAGTACGGGCAGGAGGGCGAGGGCGAGCGCGGGAAGACCGCGCCTCACGAGGTTCTTGATCATGACCAGGAGTTGTAGCCGGGCGGCGCTCGGGCCCGACAGCGCAGAAACGACGCACTCACCCGTCCGGCCCACCACCTTCAGCGCCGAAACGCCACTTCACACCCGCTCTGCACCCTGCTTTCTCACCTCAAACCAACGAAAAAGCCCCACCCCGGCGCGAAACCACCGCACCGGTCATCGCGGGAACCCCGGGCCACCCTTCGCCGGCGAAACCCGGAGGCGCTCGTCACGGAGTTGTGCGATCTTGCCGCCATGAGCGACCCCTCCACCCCCTCCACGACGGTGGCCGACGACCACATCCTCGCCCGCCGCTCCATACCCGCCATCAAGGCCTTGCGGGAACACCTCGGCTGCTCCCTCCAGGACGCGGTGACCGCCTATGAGGGCCGCTACGAAGCCCTGCGCCTCGAACACCCGGACGTGCTCCCGAAGCTGCTCGACGACCCCGACCAGGACTCCTGACCCGCGCACGGCCGGGGCGACGAAAAGGCCCCCCGCCCACTGGAAAACCAGCGGGCGGGGGGCCTCTCGCGTGATGGGGTTACTTCTTGCCCTGGTTCTTGACGGCCTCGATGGCGGCGGCCGCGGCGGCCGGGTCGAGGTAGGTGCCGCCCGGGTTGAGGGGCTTGAAGGAGGCGTCCAGTTCGTAGGCGAGCGGGATGCCGGTGGGGATGTTGAGGCCCGCGATGTCGGCGTCGGAGATGCCGTCCAGGTGCTTGACCAGGGCGCGCAGGGAGTTGCCGTGCGCGGCGACCAGGACGGTGCGGCCCGCGAGGAGGTCCGGGACGATGGCGTCGTACCAGTACGGGAGCATGCGGACGACGACGTCCTTGAGGCACTCCGTCCGCGGGCGCAGCTCCGGCGGGATGCTCGCGTAGCGCGGGTCCTCGGACTGGGAGAACTCCGTGCCGTCCGCGAGGGCCGGCGGCGGGGTGTCGTAGGAGCGGCGCCACAGCATGAACTGCTCCTCGCCGAACTCGGCGAGGGTCTGGGCCTTGTCCTTGCCCTGGAGGGCGCCGTAGTGGCGCTCGTTCAGGCGCCAGGAGCGGTGGACCGGGATCCAGTGGCGGTCGGCGGCCTCCAGCGCGAGCTGGGAGGTGCGGATCGCGCGCTTCTGGAGGGACGTGTGGACCACGTCGGGGAGGAGGTCGGCGTCCTTCAGGAGCTCGCCACCGCGGACTGCCTCCTTCTCGCCCTTCTCGTTGAGATTGACGTCCACCCAGCCGGTGAACAGGTTCTTCGCGTTCCACTCGCTCTCGCCGTGGCGGAGGAGGATCAGCTTGTACGGTGCGTCGGCCATGCGTACGAGCCTAATGGACGGGCCGACGCGCCCGTGCGCGGCACCGGAGGGGCCGCGGAGGGCCTTCGATTGACGGGCGGCGTCAATCCAGTGGCGGCCCGAGGGGCGTCCTCGTAATGTGCCGAGAGCCGGAGCGGCGCTTACATCACCGGGGGGATTCCTTATGTCCGTTGGCAGGTTGAGACAGGCCGCGCGGGAGAGCGTGGCGGGTCTGCCGAGTGCCTTCTGGTGGCTGTGGGCGAGCACGCTCGTGAACCGGCTCGGGGCCTTCGTCGCCACTTTCATGACCTTGTACCTGACGCTGGACCGGGGCTACTCGGCCTCCTTCGCGGGACTCGTCGTCGCCCTGCACGGGCTGGGCGGGGTGGTCTCCTCGCTGGCGGCCGGGGTGATGACCGACCGGCTCGGGCGGCGGCCGACGATGCTGGCGGCGAACGTGTCGACGGCGTTCTCGGTGGCCCTGCTGGGGTTCATGGAGCATCCGGCGGCGATCGCGGCGGTGGCCCTGCTGGTCGGGATGACCTCGAACGCCTCGCGCCCGGCGGTGTCCGCGATGATGGCGGACATCGTCCGGCCGGAGGACCGCGTACGGGCCTTCGCGCTGAACTACTGGGCCATCAACCTCGGCTTCGCGATCAGTTCGGCGGTGGCGGGGCTGGTGGCGGAGTACAGCTACCTGGCCGGGTTCCTCGGCGAGGCGGCGCTGACGCTGCTGTGCGCGGTGCTGGTGTTCGCGAAGCTGCCGGAGTCGCGGCCGGTGCGGGACGCGGCGCAGGAGGAGGCGGCCGGGCCGGAGATCGGGCTCGGGGGCGTACTGCGGGACGGGCGGTTCATGGGGGTCGTCGGGCTGTCGTTCCTGATCTCGCTGATCTTCACGCAGGGTTCGGTGGGGCTGCCGGTGGCGATGGGCGCGGCGGGCTTCTCGCCCGGTGACTACGGGCTGGTCGTCGCGGTGAACGGGGTACTGATCGTGGCGCTCCAGATCCCGGTGACGCGGTTCATCGAGCACCGGGACCCGCAGAAGCTGCTGGTGATCTCGGCGCTGCTGGCGGGGTACGGGTTCGCGATGACGGCCTTCGCGGGGCCGCTGTGGGCGTACGCGCTGACGGTGCTGGTGTGGACGCTGGCGGAGATCGTGAACTCGCCGACGCAGATGGGGCTGGTGGCGCGGCTGTCGCCGGTGCACGGGCGCGGGCGCTACCAGGGGATGTACACGATGTCGTGGGCGGTGGCCGCGCTGGTGGCGCCGCTGATGGCCGGCTTCGTGATCGACCACCTGGGCGCGGCGTGGCTGTGGGGGGCCACGGGGGTCCTGGGGACGGTGGCGGCGCTGGGTTACTGGCTGCTGATGCGGAGCCTCCCGGAGGGTGGACCGGGGACGCCGGTGGCGGGCGGCGGGGCCGGCTCGGGAGATGCGGCCGGATCGGGTGCCGGTTCCGGTGGCTCGTCTGCCGGAGCGGGCGGATCGGGGGGTTCCGCCGCCGGAGCGGGCGGAGCGGGCGGATCGGCCCCCGCGGCCGGGCCGGTCCCTGGCGGGGCGCGGCCGGTGGCCGCCGCCGCGGAGGCGTAACGCCGGGTCGGGCCGCGGCCGGCGCCGCGGGTGGGCCGGCCGCCGCGGGCCGAGGGGCGCGGGCCGTAGGCCGCCTCAGGCCGAGGGGCGCGTCAGGTGCTTGAAGGCGTCCAGGTTGCGGGTGGACTCGCCGCGCGAGACGCGCCACTCGTACTCGCGCCGGATCGCGCCCGCGAAGCCGAGCTCCAGCAGGGTGTTGAAGGCGCCGTCCGCCGCCTCCAGGACGGTCCCGAGGAGGCGGTCCAGGTCCTCCGGGGTGATGACGGACAGCGGGAGCCGGGCCGTGAGGTAGACGTCGCCGAGGGTGTCGACGGCGTAGGCCATGCCGTACAGCTTGAGGTTGCGCTCCAGCAGCCAGCGGTGGACGCCCGCCTCGTTCTCGTCGGGGTGGCGGATGACGAAGGCGTTCACCGAGAGCGAGTGCCGGCCGATCCGCAGCGAGCAGGTGGTGCTCAGCTTGCGGGTGCCGGGGAGCTGGACGACGTAGCTGCCCGGCTCGGGGCTCTCCCAGCCCAGCTCGGCGCCGGCCAGCGTGGACTCGATGATCGCGGCGGTGTCAGCCATGGTGGGAGCGTACGCGACGGCGGTGGTCGTGCATGGCCGCGGTGTACACGTCCGCCGTGCCGCTGGCGGCGGTGTCCCAGCCGAAGAACTGCGCGTGCCGGGCGGCCTCGGCGCCCATCCGGTCCGTGAGACCGGGTTCGTCCACGAACCGGCGCAGTTCGCGCGCGTAGTCGACGGGGTCGTGGCCGGGTACGAGGACGCCCGTCACCCCGTCGTTGACGGCGACGGGGAGTCCGCCGACCGAGGCCGCGAGGACGGGCGTGCCGGTGGCCTGGGCCTCGATGGCGACGAGCCCGAAGGACTCGCTGTACGAGGGCATGACCAGGACGGAGGCGGCCCGGAACCAGTCGGCGAGCTGGTCCTGGCGCACGGGCGGGTGGAAGTGCACGAGGTCGGCGATGCCGAGCGTCGCGGCGAGCTTCTGGAGCCCCTCGGGCTTGGCGAGGCCGCTGCCACTGGGGCCGCCGACGACGGGGACGAAGAGACGGGTGCGCATCGAGGGATCGCGGTCGACGAGCTCGGCGACGGCGCGGAGCAGGATGTCGGGGGCCTTGAGGGGCTGGATGCGGCCGGCGAAGAGGGGGATGACGGCGTCCTGCGGCAGCCCGAGGCGGGCGCGGGCGGCGGCGCGGCCGTCGCCGGGGGTGAAGCGGTCGAGGTTGACGCCGGGGTGCACGACGGCGACCTTGCCCGGGTCGGCCTCGTAGTGGCGGACGAGCTCGTCGGCCTCCTCGGCGGTGTTCGCGATGAGCCGGTCGGCGGCGGCCACGATCTGGGTCTCGCCGATGACGCGGGCGGCCGGTTCGGGGGCGTCGCCCTCGGCGAGGGCGGCGTTCTTGACCTTGGCCATGGTGTGCATGGCGTGGACGAGCGGGACGCCCCAGCGTTCGGCGGCGAGCCAGCCGACGTGGCCGGAGAGCCAGTAGTGGGAGTGGACGAGGTCGTAGTAGCCGGGGCGGTGACCGGCCCAGGCCTGCATGACGCCGTGGGTGAAGGCGCACAGCTGGGCCGGGAGCTCCTCCTTGGCGAGGCCCTCGTACGGGCCCGCGTCCACGTGCCGGACGAGGACGCCGGGGGCGAGCTCGACGACGGGCGGCAGGCCGCCGGTGGTCGCGCGGGTGAAGACCTCGACCTCGATGTTGATCGCGGCGAGGCGCTTGGCAAGCTCGACGATGTACACGTTCATGCCGCCGGCGTCCCCGGTGCCCGGCTGGTGCAGCGGTGAGGTGTGCACGCTGAGCATGGCCACGCGGCGCGGCTTGCGGTGGTGGCCGACGGCCGGGAGGCGCAGGCGGGGCGGGTCGTGGCGGGTGCCGCGTGCGGCGGCGATGCGGCCGCTGATGCTGCCGCCGAGACGGGACACGTACTGGCTCAAGGGAGCAGTTCCTCTCGCTCGGATCGCTCGGACGACGGGCGGCGCAGCGCATGCGGGGCGGCATGGCTGCGGGAGCGCGGTCGGCGCCCTGCTAGGAGTGCAACCCGGATGGCGGTCCCCCGCATTCCGGGAGGCCCGGACTTCCTGCTCGGTTTGCCGGTTTTTTATCTTGCCGGGCCGCTCGGCATACGCTCGGCGCATGGTTTCCCGCAGCACTCCGCCGCCCCCGAAGCGCCCTGTCGGCACCGTGACGCGCGGGACCACGAACCCGAACCGGCTGCGGCGCATGGACCGCTGGATCGCGGCCTCGCACGGGGCGGCGCTGCGCCGCGCCGACGCTCCGGTGGCGGTGGACCTCGGGTACGGGGCCGCGCCCTGGACGGCGGTGGAGCTGCTGGCGCGGCTGCGGGAGGCGGCTCCGCGGGTGCGGGTGGTGGGCATCGAGATCGAGCCGGCGCGGGTGGCGGGGGCGAAGCCGTACGAGCGGGAGGGGCTGAGCTTCCGGCACGGCGGCTTCGAGGTGCCGCTGGAGGGCGGGGAGCGCCCCGCCCTGATCCGCGCGGCGAACGTCTTGCGCCAGTACGACGAGGAGCAGGTCGCGGAGGTCTGGCAGCGGCTCTGCGCACGGCTGGCCCCGGGCGGGCTGCTGGTGGAGGGGACCTGCGACGAGATCGGGCGGCGGCACGTGTGGGTCGCGCTGGGGCCCGAGGGGCCGCGCACGGTGACGTTCGCGACCCGGCTGGGCTCCCTGGAGCGCCCCTCGGACCTGGCGGAGCGGCTGCCGAAGGCGCTGATCCACCGGAACGTGCCGGGTGAGCCGGTGCACGCCTTCCTGCGGGACTTCGACCGGGCGTGGGCGGCGGCGGCCCCGTACGCCTCGTACGGGGCGCGGCAGCGGTGGATCCGTACGGCGCGGGCACTGGCGGCGGACTGGCCGCTGGCGGACGGTCCGGGGCGGTGGCGGCAGGGGGAACTGACCGTGCGCTGGGAGGCGTTGCGCCCGGCGGGGTGAATGTCGGCGCGCGGGGAACGGGTTGCGGAAGCCGTCCGTTGAGTCGTCGGGGGTGGGCGAGACGTGGGCGGTCATGATCGGAACGGCATCCGGAGGGTGTTGGAATTCACCGAGTCGTGGCACCATCCCGATGACAGTGCCAAGTTACTGATGAATAGTCAGATCTGATGTCGGGTGATGTCCGGTCTGGCTCGGGGCGGCTGGGGGAGTCATGGGGACCGCGAAGCGAGCTTCGTCGCGCGTGCAGGGAGTGTCCGCTCTCGCGCTGCTGTGCGCGATGGCGATACTGACGGCCCCGGGGCTGGCGGTGGGCAGCGCGTACGCCGCGCCCGCGACTCCCTCGGCGCCGGCGGCTCCGGCGGCTCCGGCTCCCGAGCCGGAGGGCAAGTCCCTGGACCAGGTCCGCAAGGAGATCGAGGACCTCTACCGGCAGGCCGGGACCGCCACGGACGCGTACAACCTCGCGGTGGGCGAGACGAAGGCGCAGTCCGAGCGGATCGTCGAGATCGCCAAGCTGGTGGTGGCGGGCCAGGACCGGATCACCGGCCTGAAGGACCGCGCGGGCGCCGCCGCCCGCGCCCAGTACCGCTCGGGCGGGCTGCCGCCGGGCGCGGCGCTGGCCCTGAGCGACAGCCCGTCGGCGTACCTGGACGGCGCGGGCCGGCTGCGGCAGGGCGAGAAGGCCACGACGGACCTGCTGTCCGAACTGAACCGGACCCAGACCGACTTGGAGCGGTACGCCAAGGACGCGGGCGCGCTCTGGCAGAAGATGGAGGAGAACCGGGTCAAGCAGGAAGCCGCCAAGAAGGAGATCGAGGACAAGATCAAGGCGGCAGAGGCCCTGGAGAGCCGGCTGGCGGCCGAGGAGAAGGCCCGGCTGATCCAGCTGGAGCAGGAGGCGCAGTACAAGGCGCAGACCGCGTGGCTGTCGTCGGGCGCGATGAAGGACGTCAAGGGCGCGGCGACGGACGCCGGGAAGCGGGCGGTGCAGTTCGCCACGGCGCAGATGGGCAAGCCGTACGAGTGGGGCGCGGCGGGACCGGGCTCCTTCGACTGCTCCGGGCTGACCTCGCAGGCCTGGCTGGCGGCCGGGCGGCCCATCCCGCGGACCTCGCAGGAGCAGTTGCGGCTGTTGCCGAAGGTGGCGGTGAAGGACATGCGGCCCGGCGATCTGATCATCTACTTCGACGACGCGAGCCACGTCGGCATGTACGTCGGAGACGGCGCGATGGTCCACGCCCCGCGCCCCGGACGCAACGTCACGATGGCGGGCGCGGGCTCGATGCCGATCAAGGCCGTGGTCCGCCCCGACGCGTAAGCCCTGGCCGGGCGCTTCCGAGTCCGGGGGCACACCCCCGGGCCGGATCGCGACCCCGGGCCGGATCGCGACCCCGGGCCGGATCGCGACCCCGGGCCGGTCCGCGTACCCCGGGCCGGTCCGCGACCCCGGGCCCGGCCCCGTGGCGGTCAGTGCGTCGGGCCGGCGGGGGCCCGCCCGGACCTGGAGGGCCTCCAGGGGCCTCAGCCCCACGGCGGTGCGTCTCCCCGAGCCGCCGCACCACCCGGGCCACGGACAGCGGGCCTGGTCCGCGGCCACGCAGTCGCGCCGGACGGCCCCGCCCCCGAGGCGCTCAGTGCCGCCCGGGCCGCCGCGTGCCCGCCGGCACCATCAGCCCGCCAGGACCTGGAGGGCCCGCAGGTCCACCAGAGGCCTCAGCCCCACGGACCGGTCCGCCTCCCCACCGCCACCACAGCACCCGGACCGCAGCCACCACGCCCGGCCGAGGCCAGCGGCCCCGACCCCGAGGTGGTCAGTGCCGCCCGGCCGCCGCGTGCCCGCCGGCACCATCGGCCCGCCCGGAACCTGGAGGGCCCGCAGGTCCACCAGAGGCCTCAGCCCCACGGACCGGTCCGCCTCCCCGCACCACCACAGCACCCGGACCGCAGCCACCACGCCCGCCCGCAACCCCGGCCGAGGCCAGCGGCCCCGACCCCGAGGTGGTCAGTGCCGCCCGGCCGCCGCGTGCCCGCCGGCACCCTCCAGCCCGCCCGGACCCACGTCCAGTGCGGCCGGACCTCGCGCGCCGGGCCCCGACCCTGCGGGGTGAGGGCCCGCCGGGTGGGGGCCCGCCGGGTGGGGGCCCGCAGGGTGGGGGCCCGCAGGGTGGGGGCCCGGGTGGGCCCCACGGCCCCGCCGCGCGGCGGGAGCCGACTCCGCCCCACGGCCCTGGCCCCGCAGGGGCGGGGCCGCCGGGGTGCTCCGGCACGCCTGCGGTGTGGTCTGGCCCCGGACGGGCCCCGTCCCAGGGGGCAGGCGCTGCCGGAGCCCGGCGGGGCGCCGGCGGACGTAGGGGCCGGTTCCCGGATCGGTGGGGGGTCTCGGTGGGCGGACGGAGGGTGGTGACGTTGGTCATCCCGGGAACCGCTCATCCCCCGCGATAAGGGCATATGACGGAGGCCCGCCCCCGCCCCCGCCCCGATCGCCATTCCGCTCGCCGCCACCCGACCGCTAGGGTCTGCGCATGAGCGCACCCTCGGGGGGAGGGAAGGAACCGGAAACGATGGCCGTACCCGTACCGCGGCAAAGGGAGATCCCGGTCGCGGAGAGCGGTGCGGCGGCCGCGCCGCCGGTCACCGCCACCGCACCCCCGGCGTCACTCACCCTGCTGGTGATAGAGGACGACCCGGCGGGCGGACTCACCGTCCCCGAGATCCTCGACGCCGACGGCCACCGCATCCGGCTGCGCAGCGCGCGCAACCTCACGGAGGCCGCGCGGCTGCTGACGCCCGACGTGCACTGCGTCCTGCTGAACCTGGGCCTCGCCCCGTCCGGCACGGGTTCCGGCATGGGTTCCGGCACGGGTTCCGGCACTGGTTCCACCGCCGGTTCCGGCCCCGGTTCCGCCGCCGACGCCGAAGACGACGGCCTCACCGTCCTGCGCCAGGTCCTGCGCCTCGCCCCGCGGCACGCGGTCCTCGTCCTGACGGCCGAGGCGGACGCCGACCGCGCCGCCGAGGCGGTCCGTGTCGGGGCCCAGGACTTCCTCTTCCGCGACGAGCTCGACGGCCGGCTCCTGAGCCGGGCCATCCGCTACGCCGTGGAGAGAAAGCGGGCGGACATCGCCCAGTACAAGCTCGCAGAATCGAAACTGCGCGCCCAGGAGAACGCCCGCCTCGAACGCGGCCTGCTCCCCACTCCCCTGCTGGAGGGCTCCGACCTCCGCTTCGCCGCCCGCTACCGGCCCGGCCGCAGCCGGGCCCTGCTGGGCGGGGACTTCTACGACGCCGTCCGCACCCCCGACGGCACCGTCCACGCGATGATCGGCGACGTCTGCGGCCACGGCCCCGACGAGGCCGCCCTCGGCGTCGAGCTGCGCATCGCCTGGCGCGCGCTGACCCTGGCCGGGCTGTGCGGCGACGACCTGCTGGCCACCCTCCAGGAGGTCCTGGAGGTGGAGCGGCCCTGCGAGGAGATCTTCGCGACGCTGTGCACCGTGGACATCTCCCCCGACGGCCGCCGCGCGGGCCTGTGCCTGGCCGGCCATCCGGCCCCGCTCATATCGAGGCCGGGCCGCCGCGCGGAGCTCCTCCCCTACGAGAACAGCGGCCCGGCGCTGGGACTGCTGCCCCGGGCCCGCTGGCCCCGCCGCCAGGTCGACCTTGGCGGCACCTGGAGCCTGATGCTCTACACCGACGGCCTCATCGAGGGCCGTATCGGGGAGGGCCGCGAACGGCTGGGCCAGGACGGAATGGTCGAGATGATCAACCGCCACCTGGAGCGCGGCCTGAGCGGCGAGGGCCTCCTGGAGGCCTCCGTCACCGAGGCCCGCCGCCTCAACGGCGGGGAGCTCACCGACGACGTGGCGGTGGTCCTGCTCTCCCGCGCGGCGGGCTGATCCGCCCGGTCGTCAAGGAGCGGACGGTTCAGCGGCCGCCGTTGTACGGGCCGTACGGTCCGTCGCTGCTGCTGCCACCCCGGCGACGGCCGCCACCGGACACCTGCTTGAGGGCGGGGCGCACGTCGACCATGAACACGATGCTCGCCACCAGGCCCGCGATCTGCAGGAACAGCATCCCGAGGAAGAAGTCCACCAGGAGCGTGACGCCCAGGATGACGCACCAGAACGTCTTGGTCTGCTTCTCGGCGGCCCGGTAGGCGTCCTCGCGCGCCATCGCCGCGAAGACGAAGGCCACCAAGGCGAGCGCCAGCATGGCGTAGCCGAGCAACGGCAGCACCCCGTTGTTGAACCCCTGCATCAGCATCGTCCGGACCGCCTTCTCACCTCGGGCACACCTGACTCCACGCTACCGCCGGAGTCCCTTTCCCAAACGACAACGAACCGGGCACCGCTCGGGTGCCCGGTCCGCGGTGCGTCGATCAGCTCTCGTCGCCGGACGTGGCGGCGGCCTTCTTGGCCGTGCCGGACGTGCCGCGGCGCGCGGTGGTCTTCCTCGCGGCGGGCTTCTCCTCGGCTCCGGTGGACGCCTCGGCGGCCGGCTCCGCGGCCGGCTCGCCCTCCGTCGCGGCCTGCGGCTCGGACGCCTCGGGCTCCACTGCCGCGGCGATGTCCACGATCTCCTCGGCGACCTCGCCGCGCCAGGACCGCACGGCCTGCTCGCCGTGCTCGGCGACCTTGTCGTAGGTCTCCTTGGCCCGTACCGCGTACTCGGCGGCCACGCCGACGCCGCGCAGCGCCAGGTCCTGGGCGGTCTCGCCCAGCTTCTTCGGGTCGATCGCGCCGAGGACCTCGGTGAACTTCGCGGTGACCGCCTCCTGGGCGACCTTGGCCTTCTCCTGTACGGCCTTGGTGTCCGCGTTCTTCACGGCCTCGATGCGCGCGGGGGCCTCGGCGCGCAGCTGCTCGATGAGGCCGGGCACCTTCTTCGCCTGCTGGACGGCGAGATCGGCGGTACCGGCGGCGAAGTAGAGGGGGGTGGGGTCGGTGAGGGTCTTCTTCAGGTCATCGGCGATGGCCATGTGCTGGTCCTCCCGGATCACAGTCAGTTCGTAGGGGGCACCGCGGTGGTGTCGGAGTCGGCGCCGGGTCCGGATTCCGTGCCCGGAGCGGGAGCGGAAGCCGGAGCGGAACCCGCGGCGGCGGCGGAGCCGTCCGTCCCGGTCCCGTCCTCCTCCAGGGCGTTCTCCCTGCGGAACGCGTCGTAGATCTGGAGCAGCACCTGCTTCTGCCGCTCGTTGATCGACGGGTCGGAGAGGATGACGGCGCGCGTCTCCACCTCGTCCCGGTCCCGCTCGTCGAGGATCCCGGCCTGCACGTACAGCGTCTCCGCGGAGATCCTCAGCGCCTTGGCCAGCTGCTGGAGGATGTCCGCGCTCGGCTTGCGCAGCCCGCGCTCGATCTGGCTCAGGTACGGATTCGACACCCCGGCGGCGTCGGCGAGCTGCCGCAGCGAGAGCTGGGCCTGCCGCCGCTGCTCGCGGAGGTATTCGCCGAGGTTTCCGACGTTGAGCGATGCCATGCCCCGATCCTGCCGCACCCCGCTAACTATTGCAAGCGGATGCTTGCAATAGCTCCCAGTGTCCCCGGCACCCACTTTTTTGTGGGTACTTGGCCGCGCCCGCCGTCCGGGCGAGGCTTGTCACGAGCGGCCGGCCCGGAAGCGGAAAGGAGACGGAGCCGAAGCCGAAGCCGGACCCGAAGCCGGGCCGGGGCCCAGCCCGGCCGGGGCCCAGCCGGACCTAGGAGGCCGAGCGGTCCTCGGGCGCCTCGGTGAGCCGCTCCAGGCGGCGGTGGCCCCAGTCGGAGACCGGGCCCAGCGCCTCGGAGAGTTCGCGGCCGAACCCGGTCAGGGAGTACTCGGTCTTCAGCGGCAGCACGTCGTGCACCTCCCGGTGCACCAGGCCGTCCGTCTCCATCTCGCGCAGCGCCTGGGTCAGCACCTTCTCGGTCAGCCCCGGCAGCAGCCGGCGCAGCTCGCCGGGCCGCCGCGGGCCGGATTCCAGCAGCCACAGCAGCGCGGTCTTCCACTTGCCGTCGATCACGGCGATCGCCGCCGTCACCCCGCAGACGTTCGGGTCCAAGGCCCGGCTGCGCGTCATCTTCGCCCCTTTTCCTGTCAGTTCCCGTTGCTCCAGAGGGAGTTCCACCATGCAGTCTGCCGTCACCGTCCTCGGCCTGGGCCCGATGGGCCGGTCGCTGGCCCGCGCCTTCCTGGACGCCGGCCTGTCCGTCACCGTCTGGAACCGGACCCCGGGCCGCGACCACGAGCTGGTCGAACGCGGGGCCGTGGGCGCCTCCTCGGCCGAGGAGGCCGTCGCCGCCGGCGCGCTGAGCGTCATCTGCGTGGTGAACTACGACGCGGCCGACGCCGTCCTGCGGGCCGAACCGGTCACCCGCGCCCTCAAGGGGCGCACCCTCGTGAACCTCTGCGCCGACACCCCCGACCGGGCCCGGGAGACGGGCGCCTGGGCGGACCGCCACGGCATCCGCTACCTGGACGGCGCGATCATGACGCCGACCACCACCATCGGCACCGCCGCCTCGGTGTACCTCCACAGCGGCCCGCAGTACCTCTACCGGGAACACCGCCCCCTGCTGGAGGCGCTGGGCGGCACCCACACCCACCTCGGCGAGGACATCGGCCGGGCCGCCGCCTACGACATCGCCCTGCTCGACGTCTTCTGGACGGCTATGGCGGGCTACGCGCACGCCGTGGCGCTCGCGCGGGCCGAGGGCATCACCGCGCGGGAACTCGCCCCCTTCGCCCAGGGCATCGGCGCGATCCTGCCGCCGCTGTTCGCGGAGACCGCCGCGGACTTCGACGACGCCGGCTTCTCCGGGAACGGCAACCCGCTCACCTCGGGGGCGTCGAGCATGGCCCACATCGTCCACGCCTCGGAGGCGCACGGCATCGACGCGGGCGTGATGCGCGCCGCCGAGGGAATGGCCCGGCGGGCCATCGGGCTGGGCCACGGGGCGGACGGGTTCATCCGGGTCGCCGAGGTCCTCGGCCGCCACCGCTGACCGGGCCGGCGGGAGCCCCGGAAGACCCTCCGGGGCGCCCGCCGGAAATTCCCTCCGGGAAGCTGTCACATCCGTAAGGCGGCGCGGGTCAAAGGGATGTCGAACGAACGAGACACCGCCCCGAAGGAGCCCCCGATGTCCACCACCGCCACCGTCGTCACCCTGATCGCCGCCTTCATGGCCGGATTCTCCGGGGCCTCGGTCTTCTTCCGCGCCAAGTTCGTGGTCGAGCCCCTCGCCCAGTACGGCGTCCCGCGCGGCATCTGGAACCTGCTGGGCGCCGCCAAGGCCGCCGGGGCCGTCGGCCTCCTCGTCGGCTTCGCCGTCCCGGCCATCGGGATCGCCGCCGCCATCGGCCTGGTCCTCTACTTCACCGGCGCCGTCATCACCGTCCTGCGGGCCCGCGCCTACGCCCACGCCGTCTTCCCGATGATCTACGCGGCCCCCGCCGTCGCCGTCCTCGCCCTGGTCGCCTGAGACCCGGGCGGGGACGGCGGGCGGGCCGTCCTCAGCCCTGCGGGTCCAGGGCCGTCAGGTCCAGCAGGTCCAGCCGCTCCGGGTCGGACAGCACGTCGATCGCGACGATCTTCCCGCCGACGACGGTGAAGGCCATCACCGACACGGCCCGGTCCTTGCGCACCACCACGACACCCGCGGCGCCGTTGATCAGCGCCGGGCGGACGAACGGGATGAGCGAGCCGTACGTGACCGCCTGGCCCGCCACCGTCCGCGCACCCGTGAGCACGACGGTGAGGGCCCCGCCCACACCACCGTCGGAACGCAGCACCACGTCCGGGTCGAGTACGGACACCAGCGCCTCGAACCGCCCGTCCCGCGCGGCGGCGAAGAACGCGTCCACCGCCTCCCGCTGGCGCGCGAGGTCCGGATCGGGAGCCGGGGCCTGCCCCTGCACCTTGCGCCGGGCGCGGGTGGCCAGCTGCCGGGTCGCCGCGGAGGTCTTCTCGATCAGCGGGGCGATCTCGTCGAACGGCACCGCGAACATGTCGTGCAGGACGAACGCCAGCCGCTCCGCGGGCGACAGCGACTCCATCACCACCATCAGCGCCAGCCCGACCGAGTCGGCCAGCAGCACCTCCTGCTCCGGGTCGATCCGCCGCTCGGAACCGATCAGCGGGTCCGGGATCCGGGTCTCCGCCCGCTCCATCGGGTCCTCACGACGCTGCTCGCGCGAACGCAGCAGGTTCAGGCACACCCGCGACACCACCGTCGTCAGCCACCCGCCGAGGTTCTCGATCCCGGTCGCGTCGGTACGGTCCAGCCGCAGCCACGCCTCCTGGACCGCGTCGTCGGCCTCGCTCAGCGAGCCGAGCATCCGGTAGGACACCGCTCTCAGACGACTGCGGTGCTCCTCGAACCGCTCGGCCAAGGAGGCCGTCACCGGGGGCGTCACCGGGGCCGTCGCCGGGGGTGTCACCGGGGCCTGCGGGGGCGTCGGCGAAGAACTTCCGTCCACGTGTCACATTCCTTCCTCACTGCGGGTCAGTGCAGTAGACCCCACTCACCCGGACGGGGTCGCAGCCGGGAGGCCAACTCCCGGTCCACCGATCGGAGATGAACCGGATGACGGAAACGAACGCACCCCACGCTCCGCTGCTGGTCACCGGCGGCACCGGCACCCTCGGCAGCCTCGTCGTCCCGCTGCTGCGCGCGGCCGGACACCCCGTGCGCGTGCTGACCCGTACCGCCCGCGAGGCCGCGGACGGGGTCGCGTACACGACCGGGAACCTGGTCGCGGACCGGGGCGTCGACGCCGCCGTGGAGGGCGTGGAGACCGTCCTGCACCTCGCGGGCGGGGCCAAGGGCGACGACGTCGCCGCCCGCCACCTGGTGCGCGCCGCGAAGGCGGCCCGCGTGCGCCACCTCGTCCTGATCTCGGTGATCGGCGCGGACACCGTCCCCCTGGGCTGGTTCCGGGCCAAGCTGGAGGCCGAACGGGCCGTCTCCGGATCCGGGTTGCCCTGGACGACCCTGCGCGCCGCCCAGTTCCACGAGCTGGCCTTCACCGTGGCCGGGAAGCTGGCCAGACTGCCCGTGGTCCCGGTGCCGGGCGGCCTGCGCTGGCAGCCCGTCGACTCCCGCGACGTCGCGGAGCGGCTCGTCGAGCTGGCCCTCGGCAAGCCCGCCGGGCTCGTCCCCGACCTGACCGGGCCCGCCGTCCTGGGCCTCGGCGACCTCACCCGCGATTACCTGCGGGCCCACGGCCGGAGCCGCCCGATGCTGCCGGTGCGGATGCCCGGCAAGGTCGGCCGCGCCTACCGCGCCGGTGCCAACCTCTCCCTCGACGGCGCCGTCGTGGCGGAACGGACCTGGGAGGCCTTCCTCGCCGAACGCATGCGCTGAGACCCGGAACCCCGGACCGGACCCATGACCCGGAACCGGGACACCGGCCGTCGGCCGGCCTCGGCTAACCGGCGGCCGGGGCCGTCCCGATGACCACGGTCGCGTACCGCTCCTCCGAGGCGACCGCCCGCACCGCGAGCCCGCCCGACGTCAGGGCGGACGCCGTCAGCGGCGCCTGCCGGGCGCTGGTCTCGATCAGCAGCCGGCCGCCCGGGGCCAGCCACCGCACGGCGTCCGCGGCCACCCGCCGGTGCACGTCGAGCCCGTCCGCGCCCCCGTCGAGGGAGACCAGCGGCTCGTGGTCGCGGGCCTCGGACGGCATCAGCCCGATCTCCTCCGTCGGCACGTACGGGGCGTTGACCACGAGGACGTCCACCCGCCCCCGCAGCTCCGCCGGGAGCGCCCCGTACAGGTCGCCCTCCCAGACCGCGCCGCCGTACGGGGCCACGTTGCGCCGGGCGAACGCCAGCGCGGCCGGGTCGATGTCGGCCGCGTGCAGCTCGACCCCGCCCGGCACCTGCGAGGCCACCGCCGCCCCGAGGGCGCCGACCCCGCAGCACAGGTCCAGCACGACCGCGCCGGGCCGGGCCAGCGCCACCGCCTCCTCGGCCAGGAACTCGCTGCGCCGGCGCGGTACGAAGGCCCCCGCGCCCACCTCCACGCGCAGCCCGCAGAACTCCGCCCAGCCCACGACGTGCTCCAGCGGTTCGCCGGCCGCCCTGCGGGCCACCAGGTCCGCCAGGTGGCCGTCGTCGGTGGCGGCCGCGACCAACAGGTCCGCTTCCTCCTCGGCGAAGACGCAGCCCGCCGCGCGCAGCCGTTCCACGATCGTCAACACGTCACTCTTCTCCTGGTTTCTCATGATGGTGTCAGAGCGGAGGATCAGAAGATGTCCGGGCACCACGGCCTGCGCGCCGTGCGGAAGACGGCGTCCGCGAGCTCCACGGCGCCCGGCCGCTCACCGGCCACCCGGCCCAGCTCGGCCAGCCGGACCGCCGAGGTGTCGCCGAGGTACAGGGCGCCCAGCGCCGACACGTCGAGCCGCAGGTCCGCGGGCTCCTGCGTACGGACGCAGGTACCGGCGCCCGCGTCGAGCCGGTAGCGCCCGCCCGCCGGGCCGTCCGGGTCCGCGACCTCCAGGACGAGCACCCCGGGCACGGCGTACGTGCGCGCGGACAGGGCCCGTACGACGTCCAGCACGCGCACCCACAGGAAGTCGGCCGCGGTCACCAGCCGGGCCGCGCGCGGGTCGGGCAGCAGGTCCGGCACGAGGCTGTCGGGGGCGCGGTAGCCGGTGCGGACCTTGAGCACCCAGTCGATGGAGCACAGGAAGTGCCACAGGGCCCGCTCCGCCCGCGGGGTCGCGGCGATCAGGTCCGTGACGTGCAGGGTCTGCTGCGGGACCTTCGCGTCGGTCCAGTGGTCGTCGGCCCGGTAGGCGGCCAGCCCGGCCACCTCGCCGTCCGGCGTCCGGTACACCGCGAACATCTTCTGCTTGTAGGGGCGGTAGGACATCTGGGCCAGCCCGGTCGTCAGGTCCCACCAGCGGTCGTCCCGCCCGATCGTGCCGTGCGCGGTCGCGCGCAGCCGCTCGTGCAGGGCGGGCCCCACCCGGCGCGCCTCCGCGGCGTCGACGAGGTCGATCCGGCTCCCGTCGGCGGGGAGCGGCCGGTGCCGGTCCAGTCCGGTGCGCGCGACGTCGATCTCCCACTCGGCGAGGGAGGTGGCGGGCCCGAAGCCGTAGCGCCCGTAGATCGGGTACTCGGCGGCGATCAGGGTGGCCAGGACGTCGCCGCGGGCGTGGGCGGCGGCGAGTTCGGCGGCCATCATGCGGGTCAGCACGCCCTGGCGGCGGTGGGTGGCCAGCACGGTGACGTTGGAGACCGCGCTGCACGGGACGGTGGCCCCGCCGGGCACGGTCAGCTCCTGGGTGAAGGAGCGGAAGGTCGCCACGCAGCGGCCGGTGACGGGGTCGAATCCGCCCTGCAGACGGGCGAGGTCACCGTGGGCGGCGCGCTGCGCCACGTCGGATTCCGTCGGGGTGGCCGGGGAGAGGAATCCGGTGTTGAGGGTGGTCAGCCAGTCGGGAAGTTCGGATGCGGCGATCGGCCGGACGTCAGCACTCATAACCGGCCACGCTAACGGCCGCACCGCGCCGGGTCGCCCGAATTTCCGCTGGTCGGGCGGAGGGTGCCGACGGGGTGCCCGGGGGCCTGCGGGCGGCGGGTCCCGCCCGCTACGCCAGCAGGTCGTCCACCTGTGCCTCGCCCTCCCGGTAGCGGCGGGTGATCTCCGCGCTGGAGTCGTCCGCCGTGCGCTGGAGCTGCTGCCGGCGCCGCGAGACCTGCTGTTCGTACCCGACCAGCCGGCCCATCGCGTCGTGCAGTTCGGCGTCCGTGCGCGCGGCCAGGTCCGACAGCTCGACCTCGGACAGCATCTCCGCCGCCAGCAGCCGGAACTCCTCGTTGTGCGGGGTGCCGAGCGTGACGTGCCGGGCGGAGGCGCTGCGGCTGGAGGGGGCGTCGGCCAGGATCTCCGACAGCCGGTCCACCACCGGCGCCTCGGGGTCCGTACGGCGGGCGAGCTCGGCGCGCAGGATGTCGATGCGGCCTTGCAGGAGTCTGCGCACGTAGCTCAGGTCCGCCTCGTCGCGCTGGGCGTCGCGGCGCAGCGCGCGCAGTTCGGGCAGGCCGAGCGCGGTGGCGGGGGTGGTCAGCCCCGGGTCGCCGGTCCGCTGCGCGGGTGGCCGGGCCGCCGGTGCGGCGGCCTGTGGCACGGGTACTGCGGGTGCTGTGGGTGCAGGTACGGAGGTACCAGAAATATTCATGTGAACGTGTCCGTTCCCCTCGACCGGTGCTGGGGGCACCGCCTGCGTGCATGGTGCCACTCCGTGTGGTGTGGACGCAGTCCCAGTGCACCCGATCGGCCCCGGACGGGTGCACGCCTGGTACACAGGTGGTATGCGAGCAGTGGTGCAGAGGGTGGACGGCGCGAGCGTCGTCGTGGCGGGCGAGACGGTCGGCRAGATCGTCGGCGAGGGCTTGTGCGTGCTGGTGGGGGTGACCCACGACGACACTCCGGAGAAGGCGGCGCTGCTGGCGCGCAAGCTCTGGTCGGTGCGGATCCTGGAGGCGGAGAAGTCCTGCAGCGACGTCGGCGCGCCGCTGCTGGTGATCTCCCAGTTCACGCTCTACGGGGACGCCCGCAAGGGCCGCCGCCCCACCTGGAACGCGGCTGCGGGCCGCCCGGTGGCGGAGCCGCTGGTGGACGAGGTGGTGGCGCAGCTGCGGGCGCTGGGCGCGACGGTGGAGACGGGCCGGTTCGGCGCGGACATGCGGGTCTCGCTGACCAACCACGGCCCGTTCACCATCGTCATCGACATCTAGGACGCGTCCCGCCGCCCGGTCCGGCGCGCGCCACCCCACGCCGCTACGGGGCTACGACGACCTCCTGCGCGGCGGCCGTGTTCCCGGCCAGCAGCGGGGCGTCGACCGGAACGTTCCGCTTGACCAGCGCGAGGGCGATGGGCCCGAGCTCGTGGTGGCGCACGGCGGTGGTGACGAAGCCGAGCTGACGGCCCTCCTCGCCGTCGGCGGCGAGCCGTACGGGCGCGCCGTGCGGCGGGAGCAGCACCTCGGAGCCGTCCAGGTGCAGGAAGACCAGGCGGCGCGGGGGCTTCCCCAGGTTGTGGACGCGGGCCACCGTCTCCTGGCCGCGGTAGCAGCCCTTCTGGAGGTGGACGGCGGTGCCGAGCCAGCCCAGCTCGTGCGGGATGGTGCGGTGGTCGGTCTCCAGGCCGAGCCGGGGCCGGTGGGCCTCGACGCGCAGGGCCTCGTAGGCGAGGAGTCCGGCGGCGGGGCCGTGCGCGGCGGCGAAGGCTTCCAGCTCGGCGCGCGGGAGGAACACGTCGCGGCCGTGGGCGGTCTCGCGCACGAGGTGTTCCCCGGCGACCTCGGCGATGGAGCCGGCCGGGAGGTGGACGACGGCGAAGGCGTCGGTGCGGTCGGCGACCTCGACGCGGTAGAAGAACTTCATCGCCTCCAGGTAGGCGATCAGCGCCTCCTGGGTGCCGGGCTCGACGTGGGCCCACACGGTCTCGCCGTCGTCGACGAGGTAGAGGGCGTGCTCGATGTGCCCGTTGGCGGAGAGGATCAGCGCCTCGGTGGCCTGGCCGGCCGGGAGGTCGCTGACGTGCTGGGTGAGCAGCAGGTGCAGCCAGGCGAGGCGGTCCGGTCCGGTGACGGTGACGACCCCGCGGTGGGAGAGGTCGACGAAGCCGCGGCCGTCGGCGAGGGCGCGCTGTTCGCCGTAGAGCTCTCCGTAGTGGGCGGCGACGCCCTCGTCACGGCCTTCGGCCGGTACGGCGCCGCTGAGGTGGAGCAAGGGGCTGCTGGTCATGACACCCAGCCTACGACGGCGCCGGTGTCCTCACTGCGGGCGCTCGGCGGCGCACTTCGCGCACCGGCCGAAGATCGCGAAGTGCTTCATGTCGGTCTCGAAACCGAAGGTGGTGCGCAGCTTCGCGGTGAACTCGGCGGCGACGTCGAGGTCGGCCTCGATCACCTCGGTGCAGTCGCGGCAGACCAGGTGGATGTGGTGGTGCCGGTCGGCGAGGTGGTAGGTGGGGGCACCGTGCCCGAGGTGGGCGTGCGAGACCAGTTTCAGCTCTTCGAGCAGCTCCAGGGTCCGGTAGACGGTGGAGATGTTGACCCCGGAGGCGGTCTTGCGCACCTCGACGAGGATCTCGTCCGGGGTGGCGTGTTCGAGGGCGTCGACGGCTTCGAGCACGAGCTGGCGCTGCGGTGTCAGCCGGTAGCCGCGCTGCCGCAGGTCGGTCTTCCAGTCGGTGGTCGCCACCCGGCCAGTGTAAGCGCGGGAAGGGGACCGCGGGCCAGGCCGCGGTCCCCTTCCTTCGTCATCGTGCGCAGCGGGCTCAGCGGAAGAAGGCGATGCCGTCCTCGGGGAGCTCCGGGAGGTTGCGCGCCATGTCGGCGATCTCCTCCGGGGTGACGACCTTCTTGAGCTGGGCCGACATGTAGGGGCGCAGCTCGACCTCGGGGGTGGCCTTCTCCCCGACCCACATCAGGTCGCTCTTCACGTACCCGTAGAGGCGCTTTCCGCCGCTGTACGGGCCGGAGGCGGCCGTACGGGCCACCGCGTCGGTGACCACGTCGATCTGGGGCTTCTGGTCGGCGAGCTCGCCGTACCAGACCTCGACGACGCCCTGGTCGCGGACCATGACGATCTCGACCTTGCGGTCGGCGTCGATGCGCCAGTAGCCCGACTCGGACTCCAGCGGGCGCACCTTGTTGCCCTCGGCGTCGAGGACCCAGGTGTGGGAGGTGTACTCCAGGAAGTCCCGGCCGTCGTGGCTGAAGACGACTTCCTGGCCGAAGTTGCACTTCTCTTCACCGGGGAAGTCGAAGACGCCGGCGCCTTCCCAGTTGCCGAGGAGGAAGGCGAGGGGGACGAGGCCCGGGTTCAGGTCGGACGGGATCTGGATCATGGTTGGCTGCTCAGGCGATCTGTGGGAGGGGTTCCGGGGCGGTCGGCCGGTCGGCTGCTGCTCAGCGCTGACCCTGGTACAGCTTCTTGACGGCCAGGCCGGTGAAGGCCATGACGCCGACGCAGACCAGGACCAGCAGGGAGGTGAAGACTGCCTCAAGCACGGTGTGCTCCTCGGAGGATTCGGTGCGGTGTACGGGCCGGTCCCCAAGCCTACTGGCCCGGGGACCGGCGCACGGAGTGAGGTAGGCCGTTCCGCTCAGTGGAGGAGCTGGCCCTGGAGGACCACCGCCTGGTGCAGGGGGATCGCGGGGGTCGCGCCCCTGCGGCTCTGGAGGATCACCGCCTGGATGTCACCCGCCCCGATGCAGCCGGCCCGAATCTGCTCGTCGCCGAAGGGCACGGACTCCTCCAGGACCTTCGCCTCTTCGGCGACCGGGACGTCCTGGGAGAGGCGGGCCTTGCGCCACAGCCCGTCCGTCTCCATCCGGTTGACGCCGATCAGGTTCATCTCGGCGCCGCAGCCCTTGAAGGTGTCGGCGAGACCGGACGCGTGGAAGCGCAGCAGGTAGACCCGGGTCCGTACCCCGTCCGGGGTGGTCCAGCCGCGGCCCACGATCCCGCGCAGGCCGTTGTCGGTGAACCCCTGCTTCATCTTCTGGCGCGCGGTGCCCTCGTACTCCTCCAGGAAGGTGTCCACGGCCACGACCGAGTCCTTCTCCACCTTCAGCGCGGGGTCCGGGGAGGAGCCCAGCGGGGCCGGGAGGAGCAGCTGGGTCAGGCCGGCGTAGTGGATGCCGTCCGCGTTGTCCTCGGCGAAGGGAAGGGCGGCACCGGGCGGCAGGGTGGGCTTGGCCAGGGCCGGATAGGTCCAGCGGCCGTCGGTGCGGGTCGCCAGGCCGGGGATGTCGGTGCGCTCGGGCTGGAGCAGCCCGTACGCGGCACCCGTGCCGGCGGCGGCGAAGGCGAGGACGGCTGCCGTCCAGCGCAGGACGGCACGCAGTGCGCGGCGCGGCGCGGGTGCGGCGACGGCTTCCGGGATGCCGTCCGGGGCGGTCCCGGGGGCGGTCTCCGGGGTGGCCCCGGCGGCTCCGGAGGTGCCCCCGGTGGCGGCCGTGGTGGTGGTCTGCTCGGTCACACGGACTCCCCGGGGGACTTCACGCGGGTCAGCTGGTCCTTGAAGTACCCGGCGGCTTCGGATGTCGGAAAATTCTTTTTCGGCCCGGAGGCCCGGAAACTGACCATGACGTCGCCCTGGACGCCCACGCAGGTGAGGGAGTCGAGGGTCGGGTCCTTCTGCTCGCCCACCGCGATCAGCGCGCACTTGGCGTCGGGGAACCCCTCCACCTTGGGCGCGTCACGGTCGTCCCCGAGCGCTTCCATCAACTTCTTGGACACGTCGGAGAAGCCCTGCACGGCCTGCGGGTCGGCCTGCATGAGCCGGATCTCCAGGACCAGCGGGCGCTCTTGGCGCCGCTGCCAGGTGCGTCCGGCCAGGCCCTTGAGCTTGAGGTCGGCCAGCACGTCGTCGCGCTTCTTGCGCTCCGAGGTGGACAGGCCCTCGCGGGCCTGCTTGAACTCCTCGACGGCCTGTGCGCCGCTGACGTAGAAGTCGTTGCCGTTGTCGTCCAGATCGGGACCGGCCTGGAAGCCGGGGGCGGGGCGCTGGAGGAGCCTGCCGGAGAGGTTGTTGACGGGCACGTTCGCCGGCTCGCCGGAGTCCGGGGCGGACTGCCCGGCGGGTGCCCAGTAGGCGGTGGGCGCGGTGCGGTCGGCGCCTTCGATCGCCGAGCGGGCCCAGACGCCGCCACCGGCGAGCAGAGCGACGGCCGCCACCGCGGCGGTGAGGACGAGGGCCCTGCCGCGCCGTCGCGCGCGGGCGGACACGGGCGCGTCGGGCGCCCCGGTCGCTTCGGCCGTCACATCGGCGGTCGCTTCGGGCGTCGTTTCGGGCGTCGTTTCGGCGGTCACATCAGTCGCCTTGGTCGCGTCGGTCACAGTCGCTCCAGCTGTCGCTTGACCAGGTCGATGACGTCGCCCTCGGCGATGTCGCGGGCGCGCTTGTCCACGTAGAAGACCGCCACGACGGTGTCACCCCGGCGGACGACCGCCCGCGCCTCGCGGATCGGCATGTACCCCGGCTCCTGGCTGCTCTTCGAGTACACCCACACGCGCCCGGCGTCCGCGGACACACCGGGGACGGGCACGCCGTCGTTGCCCGCGAACTTCGCCTCGGGCATGTAGCCCGCCTGCTCCCGCTGGAACTTGTCGGCGCCGAAGAAGTCCCTGAACTGCACCAGCTCGACTTGCACCTCGATGTCGCCCTGCTCCCAGCGCTTCGACGCCGCGCGGCGCAGATACTCCCCCTCCAGGCTGCCGAACATCGACTCCGGCTTCTCGAAGGCGGAGGCGAAGGAGTCGAGGCTCTCGTAGCCGGCGTCGAGGACCTTCGCTCCCGCGGGCGGCTCGACGAGCAGTTCGGTGAGGTCGCCGTCGGTCACGTGCCAGCGGTTCGCGTTGACGGACTTGTGGGTCGTGCCGTCGTCCGGGGCGAGCGCCTTGGGGGCCGGCAGTGCCTGCTGGGCCAGCGGCGGCAGCGGGGTGGGGGCGCGGTGGTACTGGATCGCGTAGCCCGTGGCGGTGCCGGCGACGGCTCCGAGGACGAGGGCGGCCGCGATCAGGAAGGCCGTACGGCCCCGGCGGCGCGGTTTCGGCGCGGGTGCGGCGTCCGGAGTTCCCGGCTGTCCGGGCGGAAATTCGGGAGTGTCCGATTCCGGGCCGTTCTCCGCCGCTTTCCGCGGCTCGGGAACGGTCTGTTCGTGTTCCAAAAGAGGTCCCCCACAGGACTGAAGGCGCCGGGTTCATTTACCCGGGCACACCGAAGACACCTTCGGTCGGGAGGGAGTTGTACGCATCTTTATTACGGTCTTATATCCGCCCGGATTCAGTCCTCGCGGCGCCGTTTTCCGTCCAGCTCGTCCCACCACTCGTCCGATTTCGGATCGCCGGACGGGTCGTCCCACCAGCGGTCGTCGGGGCCCCGGCGGTTCGCGACCATCGCGGCGATCGGCGGGATGACCATGGCGACCACGCACAGGGCCACCGCCGCCTCCACGGAGAACAGGCGCACGAAGGACCAGGCGGAGACGAAGAGGAACAGGCATCCGCCCATCAGCAGGAAGTAGGCGCGTCGGCGCCGGGCGTACATACCTCCAGCGTAGGGCCGTCCCCCGCCGGTGCAAGGGTCCGGACGGCACGAAGGGCCGCACCCCGGTCCAGTGGCGTCCAACCCCCGGGGGTGCGGCCCTTCGGCCGGTTCAGCTGTCGGTCGTTCAGACCGCGATCGCGACGTCCGTCACGCCGCCGGCCTCGGCGACCACGACGGCGCGGTCGGCCTGGGCACCCGGGACGAGCGCGCGCAGCGTCCAGGAGCCGGTCGCCGCATAGAAGCGGAACTGGCCGGTGGCGGAGGTCGGGACCTCGGCGGTGAACTCACCGGTCGAGTCCAGCAGGCGGACGTATCCGCTGACGGGCTCGCCGTCCTTGGTCACCTGGCCCTGGATCGCGGTCTCACCGGGCTTCAGCGTCGCGAGGTCGGGCCCGCCGATCTGTGCTCCACACATGTCTCTGTCCTGTCCTAGAGAGGTTCTGCTGCTACGGGGCGCCGGGCGTCGCGTGCCCGGGCCTGCGGCGGGATTACTTGTTGGGGCCGAGCTCGATCGGCACGCCGACGAGCGAGCCGTACTCGGTCCAGGAGCCGTCGTAGTTCTTGACGTTCTCCTGGCCCAGGAGCTCGTGCAGCACGAACCACGTGAGCGCGGAGCGCTCACCGATGCGGCAGTAGGCGATGGTGTCCTTCGTGTCGAGGTCGACGCCCTCCGCCTGGTACAGGGCGGTCAGCTCGTCGTCGGACTTGAAGGTGCCGTCGTCGTTGGCGTTCTTCGACCACGGGATGTTGCGGGCGCTCGGCACGTGGCCGGGGCGCTGCGACTGCTCCTGGGGAAGGTGCGCCGGGGCGAGCAGCTTGCCGGAGAACTCGTCGGGCGAGCGGACGTCGACCAGGTTCTGGACGTTGATCGCGGCCAGGACGTCGTCGCGGAAGGCGCGGATGGAGGTGTCCTGGGCCTTGGCCTTGTACTGGGTGGCCGGGCGGTTCGGGACGTCCTTGCCGTCGACCAGGTCGCGGGAGTCGAGCTCCCACTTCTTGCGGCCGCCGTCGAGGAGCTTCACGTCCTGGTGGCCGTAGAGCTTGAAGTACCAGTAGGCGTAGGACGCGAACCAGTTGTTGTTGCCGCCGTAGAGGACGACCGTGTCGTCGTTGGAGATGCCCTTGGCGGAGAGGAGCTTCTCGAAGCCCTCCTGGTCCACGAAGTCGCGGCGGACCGGGTCCTGGAGGTCGCTCTTCCAGTCGATCCGGACGGCGTTGGTGATGTGGTTCTTGTCGTACGCGGACGTGTCCTCGTCCACCTCGACGATGACGACGTTGGCGTCGTTCAGGTGGGCCTCGACCCAGTCGGCATCGACGAGGACGTCGCTGCGGCTCATGGTGTTCTCCTCCGGGGCAGTGTGCGGCGGGGCGGTGCTGGTGCAGTGCAGCTGCGGGGCGGTGCTGGTGCGTACGTGCCGTTCCGGGTGGCGCGCTCGGGACCTGCGCGGGGAGGCGACAGGGGGCGGGAGGCGGGAAGCGGGGGCGGTCACGCCGCGGATGAAGGGCCGTCGTCCGGCCGGTGGAGCGGAAGGCTCACACCGCTCAAATGGAGCGACAGAGCATGGCGGCGACGCGACACAGGTCTACTGCCCGCCGCTTCGTGAGGTCCGCCTGCTGATGCTTCATAGCCATGGATCGTAGGGACGAATCAGCCGCCCTGTCACCGGCGTGTCATATTCCGAGACAGGATCGTCCGCATGGCGGGATGAGAAAGCCCCGGACGGCCGCCTCGCGGCCCCCCGGGGCTGTTCGCGCGGCCGTCCTTCTGCAGGTCGGACCGCTTCGTCTCACTATCCGGCCAGTACCACGTCCGTGCCGCTCAGCGTGACGTGTACGCCCTCCGCGTCCGAGGTCAGCCCGGTGAGCCCGAGCCCGGACGGCAGGCCCCCGTCGATGCGGCGGTCGAAGTCGGTCCGCTTGCGGACCAGGCTCTCGATGCCGGGTATCCCCTCGCCCGGCACGGACTCCGCGCGGACCCTGACGACCTTCCCGTTCTTCCCGTCGTTCGCGTCCACCAGGGTGACGGTCGACACCACGTCACGGGTCAGGCGCTTGCCGAGGACCTCCACCGTCGCGGTCACCTTCACCTTGCCCGGCGCGCCGCCGTAGGTGAGGTTCACCCCGCTCTGGGAGGCCTCGGTGAGGTCCGCGTAGGAGATCAGCGCGGTGCCCTCCGCCCGCTTGGCGGTGCCGCCGCTGTAGCTGCCGTTCAGCTTCACCTCGCGGAAGCTGGCGTCGAGCTCCGTCAGACGCGTCTTGCGGCCGTCGGCGGCGGCGTCGACGCCCTTCAGCTTCAGGTCCACCCGCTCCAGGTCGTGGCTGAGCGCCTGGGTCAGGAACGGGAAGCCGTGGATGTTCACCTCCACGCTCCCCGCGAGCCCCTGACGGGCCTGGAGGCGGTCGGCGAGCCGGTTCTCGGCATAGCCGACCGCCCAGCGGTCCGCGCCCACGAACAGGGCCCCCAGAACCACTCCGACGATCAGTACGAAGCGCAGGAAACGCAACGGACCCTCCCCCTACTTATCGGTACGTGCGTTCTAGTGGACCATGGTCCACCGTCGGGACCCCGTCAGCCCACCACCCGGCCCAGCAGGTAGACGGCGGGCGCGGCGGCCGCCAGCGGCAGCGCGATACCGGCCGTCATGTGGACGAACTTCGACGGGTAGTCGTACGCGGCCACGCGCAGACCCACCAGCGCGCAGACCCCGGCGGCCAGGCCGAGCAGCGCCCCGCCCGCCCCGATGCCGGTCAGTCCGCCCACCGCGATGCCCGCGCCGGCCGCGGCGGCCAGCGAGACGCCGACGGAGGGCGCGGTCGGCAGCGGCAGGGCCCGCGCGAACACGGCGACGGCGACGGCGGCGGCACCGACGCTCACCGCCTCCCGGTCGGCCGCGAGGAAGCCCGCGCACACGATGGCCAGGGCGGCGGAGGCCACCGAGGCCATCAGCCCGTACATCCGCTCGTCGGGGTCCGCGTGGCTGCGCAGCTGGAGCACCAGCGTGAGCAGCACCCAGGCCCCGATGGTGCCGATGATGGCGCCGGGGCCGTACGGCCGGTCCACCGCGAGCACCGCGCCGTCCGCGACCACGGCCCCGGCGAAGGCGAGGGCGATGCCCTGGCGGGCCGGCCACATGCCGTTGAGGCGGAACCAGCCGGCCGCGGTGAGCGCCTGGAGGGCGATCAGCGGCAGGAGCAGGGCGTACGGGCCCAGCGCGGCGGTCCCGGCCAGCAGCAGCCCGAGGGCGGCGGTCAGCACGGCCGACTGCGGACCGGGGTCGATGATCGGCGACCGGCCCTCGGCGCGGGCCTGGGCCGGGTCGACGGCGCGCAGGGTGTTCCCGCCCAGGGTGGGCGGGGAGTACCCGGCGTCGGGGCCGCCGGGCCCGGACGCGGGAGCGGCAGCCTGCGGGGCCGCGGCGGCGGACGGCACGGGCGGCAGGTAGGCCGTCCGCTCGGCCGCCGCGTCGGGGGCGGGCGGCTGGGGCGGCAGGTAGGCCGTCTGCTCGGCTGCGGCCTCCGTCACCGGCGGCAGGTAGGCCGTCCGCTCGGTGTCCCAGGCCTGCGGCTGCGGCGCCTGGGCCTGGGCCTGGACGGGGGGCAGGTACGCGGTCTGCTCGGCGGCGGTGTCCCGTACCGGCGGCAGGTACGCCGTCTCGGCGGCGGCGCCGGCTCCGACCCCCGGACCGCCCGGCCACGGCGCCTGCGGCGCGGCTGCGGGCTCCCGTACGGGCGGCAGGTACGCCGTCTCGGCGGCGGCGTCGGCTCCCGTACCACCCGGCCACGGCGCGGCGGCGGGCTCCCGTACCGGCGGGAGGTACGCCGTCTCCGCGGCGGCGCCGGGCGCCGGGGCGTGCTGCTGCCACGGCTCGGCCCGCTGCCGGTCCGGCGCGGCGTGCCGGCCGTGGGCCTGGGGCTGGGCCTGGGGCTGGGCCTGGGCCTGGGCCTGCGGGGCCTCGTCGCGGAACCAGCCTTCGGGCGCCACCGGCTGCGGCTGCACCTGGGGCTGGGGCTGGGGCTGGGGCTGGGGCTGGGGGGGCTGCTGGGGCTGGTGGGGCTGGTGCACCGGCGGCAGATAGGAGGCGGTCTGCCCGGCGGCGCCGCCACCGGCACCCGCGCCGGCCCCCGTGCCGTCCGGCCACGCTACGGCGCCGGCCGGAGCCGCCCACTGCTGCTGCGCGGGCGGGCCCTGGGGGGCGGCCTGCGGCGCGGCCGGGGCCTCGTCGCGGAACCAGCCCTCGGGCGCCACCGGCTGCCCGGGCACGGAGCCCAGCGGCGGGTGCACCGGCTGCTGCACCGGCTGGTAGCTGGTGTCCCAGGTGTCGGACTGCCAGGTCTGGGTCCCGTACGGGTCCTCCTGCGCGGCCCGCTGCTGTTCTTCGGGAGTGCTCATGGTCTCCGCTCACCCGCCCGCGAACGGCGGGAGCACCTCTACGGTGCCCCCCTCGGTCAGCAGGACGGCATCGTGCGGGCGCTTGCCCACCGGCTCGTCGTTCACGAGGAAGGAGCAGCGCAGGAGCACCCGGGTCAGCTCCCCCGGATGGCGTTCCCGCACTGCGTCGAGCGCCTCGGCCAGGGTGCGCGCCGAGTACGGCTCCTCCGCCGTCTTGGCTGCGGCCTTCGCCGCCGCCCAGTAGCGGATGGTTCCGGTTGCCACTGCAGCTCCTCTCGTGGTCGGCTCCGTCGGCTCTCTACCGTCGGCCTCCATGATGACCCCTCCGGGTCACCACCCCGGCGTGCGCCAGCGCGCCCCGTGTGCGCCCGGGGATCCCTCCGGGGGTCCACCGATCCGGTGAAACCAGGGCATACGCAGGGGGAAGGCGTGGCAGGAACCACAGAATGCGGTGCACGGCAGCCCTCGGCCCCGCAAGGGAGGGTGGGCTATTCTGGCGGCGTAGAGGATCCGGGCAACGTAGCCCCCGGGTCCTTTTGTGCTTTCAGCACGTTGAACGAACCGATAACAGTGGTATCCATCCGGACCCCAGGGCGCGGGGGCCGGACCGGACGCCAGGCCAGTCGTACGAAGCAGTACCACGCACGTCCTCGACGGGACCGAGGAGGAACCGACGTGATGGACCAGCGAACCGTGCACCCGCACGTGCACGACCACCCGACGCGGGCAGGTGGTCGGGCATGAGTTCTCTCCTGCTGCTGACCAATGCCCTCCAGCCGTCGACCGAGGTGCTGCCCGCACTCGGCCTGCTGCTGCACAACGTCCGGGTCGCCCCGGCCGAGGGCCCGGCCCTGGTGGACACCCCGGGCGCCGACGTGATCCTCGTGGACGGCCGCCGCGACCTGCCGCAGGTGCGGTCGCTGTGCCAGCTGCTGAGGTCCACCGGACCGGGCTGCCCCCTGATCCTCGTCGTGACCGAGGGCGGCCTCGCGGCCGTCACCGCCGACTGGGGCATCGACGACGTCCTGCTCGACACCGCCGGGCCGGCCGAGGTCGAGGCACGGCTGCGGCTGGCCACCGGCCGCCAGCAGCTGGGCTCGGACGACTCCCCGATGGAGATCCGCAACGGCGACCTGTCGGTCGACGAGGCGACGTACAGCGCGAAGCTGAAGGGCCGGGTCCTGGACCTGACCTTCAAGGAGTTCGAACTGCTGAAGTACCTCGCCCAGCACCCGGGCCGGGTCTTCACCCGGGCCCAGCTCCTCCAGGAGGTGTGGGGCTACGACTACTTCGGCGGGACCCGGACGGTCGACGTGCACGTACGGCGGCTGCGCGCGAAGCTCGGCCCCGAGCACGAGTCGCTGATCGGCACGGTCCGCAACGTCGGCTACCGCTTCGTCACGCCGGAGAAGGTGGAACGGGCGGCGGCGGAGGCGGCGGAACGGGCCGCGGCGAAGCAGGCGGCGGCGTCGGCCCCGGCGCAGGGGGCCGACCGGGCCGCCGCGGCCCCCCGGACGGAGGAACCCCCTGTGACCATCCACTCGGCAGGACGCCCTGCCCAGAGGTAGGTCACCCCGCGTAGACTGCCGCGCGTGGCCAAGGTGACGCGGGATGACGTTGCACGACTTGCGGGTACGTCTACCGCCGTCGTGAGCTACGTCATCAACAACGGACCCCGGCCGGTTGCCCCGGCCACGCGCGAGCGTGTCCTCGCCGCGATCAAGGAGCTGGGCTACCGCCCGGACCGGGTCGCGCAGGCGATGGCGTCACGGCGTACCGACCTCATAGGCATGATCGTCCCGGACGCCCGCCAGCCGTTCTTCGCGGAGATGGCGCACGCGGTCGAGCAGGCCGCGGCCGAGCGCGGGAAGATGGTCCTGGTCGGGAACTCCGACTACCGCGACGAACGCGAGGTCCACTACCTGCGGGCCTTCCTCGGCATGCGGGTGTCGGGCCTGATCCTGGTCAGCCAGGGCATGAGCGAGCGCGCCGCCTCGGAGATCGAGGCGTGGGACGCCCGCATCGTGCTGCTGCACGAGCGGCCCGAGGCGATCGACGACGTCGCGGTGGTCACGGACGACATCGGCGGGGCCCAGCTCGCCACCCGGCACCTGCTGGAGCACGGGCACGAGTACGTCGCCTGCATCGGCGGGGTCGAGAACACCCCGTCCGTCGGCGACCCGGTGGCCGACCACGTCGAGGGCTGGCGACGGGCCATGCTCGAAGCGGGCCGTTCGGTGGAGGGCCGGCTCATCGAGGCCCCGTACAACCGCTACGACGCGTACACGGTCGCCCTGGAGGTCCTGGCCCGGCCCGACCGGCCGACCGCGATCTTCTGCGCGACGGACGACCAGGCCATCGGCGTGCTCCGGGCCGCCCGCGAGCTGCGCATCGACGTCCCCGAGCAGCTGGCCGTGGCCGGCTTCGACGACGTCAAGGAGGCGGCGCTGACGGACCCGCCGCTGACCACGATCGCCTCGGACCGCCCGGCGATGGCCCGCGCGGCGGTGGACCTCGTCCTGGACGACGCCCTGCGCGTGGCCGGCTCCCGCCGCGAGCGCCTCAAGCAGTTCCCCTCGGCCCTGGTCATCCGCCGCTCCTGCGGCTGCCGCTGACCCTCCCGCGGCCATCGGGGCCGGTCGTGGCCCTCAGGGCCGGGCCAGGGCCCTGAGGGCCACGAAGAGGGTCACCACGCGCCCCGCTTCGGCGCACCTCCTTATATCGGGCATACACGGTTCTGTCGGGCTTCTCAGCCGGGACTCAGGAAGCTCTCATGATCCGGCGGGACAGTCGGAGACATGACCGAGAGCTTCCGCCGCGAAGGCGAGTACCCGCAGGAGAACCGGCCGGCCCAGAACCCGCCCTTCGGCGAGCACTGGCAGCGCGGCCGCGACCGGTTGGCACAGGACACCACGGCCGGGGCGTACCCGCCGCCGCCCGCGTACCCGCCGGCCGCGCCGGCGCCGGCGCCCGGCCGGCACGAGGCGCACCAGCCCCCCGTGATCCAGGGCGAGACCGTCCCGGCCGGCGGCGACGGCGACGGCGCCCACGCCGGCAACGGCTGGGCCGCCTGGGGTTCCGCCGCCCCGGCGGCCCCGGCCGCCCCCGCCCACGCGGCCCGCGCC
>NZ_JBFRER010000067.1:0-52893 GCF_052114405.1 Streptomyces sp. M-16
GCCGGGAACCCGGACCGGCTGTCCTGCCGGAGCGGGGGCCGGGTCCGGGCCGGTGAGGCCGGTGGCTGCACCGCCGGGGTGGCCGCGCGGTCATGCTCGTCCGCCTCCGACGGGGCCGGGCGCCGGCCTCCGACGGGGCCGGGCGCCGGCCTCCGCCGGGGCGGGTCCGGCCGGTTGCGGCCCTGCCGGGGCGGGTCGGACCGTCCGGTCCGGAGGTGGCCCGGCCCACGTGTTGCCGGCTGTCCTGCCCCCGCCAGGGGCGGGCGGCCCGGGGCCGCTCCGCCGGTCCCGCCCGGCCGGGGCCCCCTCGCCCGCCGCCACGGGTCGGGCCGTCCCGTTCCGGTCCCGGCCGGGTGCGGGCTGCTCGTGCCCACGGTCCCGCCCTCCAGGGCGGGCGGGACCGGGCAGTCCCGGCTGGGCCGTCCGGGCCCGTTCCCGGCCCGGGTGCGGGCTGCTCGTGCCGCTGTCCCGCCCTCGCCAGGGGCGGCCAGTGCGGGCCGAGTCCCGGCCGGGCGGGGTGCTCAGGCCGGCGGCCTCCGGCGCGGGTCGGCCTGCCCGCCTGCCGGTCCGCCGTACGGTCGGCGGCCGTCCCCGCCGGGGGCGGCCCCGTCGGGCCGTCGTTCAGGGGTCTCCACCTGGCCGGGTGGGGGCGCCGCCCCGGATCCACCCGTCCCCCCGGCCAGGGGAACCGTCCGCCATCGTCCACACCCCCGGAGGGTCAGTCACCGTGGTTCCGACCGTCATGCCCCGCACCGCCCCCGTCCCCGCTCCCCGCGGCCGGATCGGGGCCGGGTTCCTCCCGGTGCCGCACCGGTACCACCTCTACCTCGCCGAAGGCTGTCCGCGGTCCCGGCGCGTCCGCACCGCCGTCGCCCTGCTCGGCCTCGCCGGCTCCGTCGGGACCACCGTGCTCGCCGCGCCCGCCTCGAACGCCGCCCTGCGCCGCGCCTACGAGGCCGCCGGGCACCACTACGACGGCACCCTCGCCGTTCCCGCCCTCTGCGACACCTGGAGCGGCCGGGTCGTCAGCAACCACACCCCCGACATCCTCGACGACCTCGCCGTCCGCCTCGCCGGCCGCCCCGACCTGGCCCCGCCCGCCCCGCCCGCCTTCTCCTCGGCCGTCCGCGCCCTGCTCGACCCGAACGCTCCGCACGCCGGGCGGTCCGCCGCCCTGGACCTGCTGGAGCGCCGGCTCGCCGTCCGCCCGTACGCTCTGGGGGACCGTCCGACCGTCGCCGACGCGGACCTGTGGGTGGCCCTGCTGGACCCCGCCGTCCTGCCCGCGGCCGGCCCGCACCTGCGGGCGTACGTCCGGCGCCTGCGCGCCCATCCGGCCTTCGGGGCGGCCTCCTGAGGCACCGGCGCAACGAATCGCCGCGCACGCGGCAGAACGCGCAACGAATCGATGCGCCCAGCGCAACGCTCACGGCTTGTCCCAGTCGAACGCCCGAACGTACCGTTTTACGACCCCCACCCCATCTGTCACAGAGGTACGCCCATGCCCCCGCTGCGCACCGCACTCCTCCAGAGCTCCGGACGGCTCGGCGACACCGCCGAGAACCTGAAGCGGCTCGACGAGGCCGCGGCGCGCGCCGCACAGGGCGGGGCCGGGCTCCTCGTGACCTCGGAGATGTTCCTGACCGGCTACGCGCTGGACCTCCAGGACGTCCCCGGCCTCGCCGAAGCGGCCGACGGCCCGTCCGCCGTCGCCATCGGCGAGACCGCCCGCCGCCACGGGATCGCCGTCCTGTACGGCTACCCCGAGAAGGCGGACGGCGCGGTCTTCAACTCGGCGCAGCTCATCGGCCCCGACGGGACCGCGCTCGCCAACTACCGCAAGACCCACCTCTTCGGCTGCTTCGAGCAGGACGCCTTCACCCCCGGCGACACCCCCGTCGTCCAGGCGGACCTGAACGGCCTGCGCATCGGCATCATGATCTGCTACGACGTGGAGTTCCCCGAGAACGTACGGGCCCACGGGCTGGCCGGGACCGACCTCCTCCTGGTCCCGACCGCCCAGATGCACCCGTTCCAGTTCGTGGCCGAGCAGCTGGTGCCCGTCCGCGCCTTCGAGAACCAGATGTACATCGCGTACGTCAACCGGACCGGCCCCGAGGGCGAGTTCGAGTTCGTCGGCCTCAGCTGCCTCGCCAGTCCCGACGGGGTCACCCGCACCCGGGCCGGACGCGGCGAGGAGATGGTGTTCGGCGAGGCCGACCCCGAGCTCCTCCGGGCCTCGCGCGAGACCAACCCGTACCTGCGCGACCGCCGCCCCGGGCTCTACGCCTCCCTCGTCTGAGCCCGCCCCGCCGCCCCGTCCCGCCGCCCCTGCCCCACCCCGCAAGGAGACGTACCCCCATGACGTCCACGGTGCCCACCACCGCCGTCCCGCACAGCGACGGTCAGCCCCCGATCACCATGTTCGGGCCGGACTTCCCGTACGCGTACGACGACTTCCTCGCCCACCCGGCGGGCCTCGGTCAGATACCGGCGACCGAGCACGGCACCGAGGTCGCCGTGATCGGCGGCGGTCTGTCCGGCATCATCTCCGCCTACGAGCTGATGAAGATGGGCCTCAAGCCCGTCGTCTACGAGGCCGACCAGATCGGCGGCCGGCTGCGCACCGTCGGCTTCGAGGGCGCGGGCACCGAGGGTCTGACCGCGGAGATGGGCGCCATGCGCTTCCCGCCGTCCTCCACCGCCCTCCAGCACTACATCGACCTCGTCGGTCTGGTCACGGAGCCCTTCCCGAACCCGCTCGCCGAGTCCACCCCCTCCACGGTCGTCGACCTCAAGGGCGAGACCCACTACGCCGAGACCATCGCCGACCTCCCGCAGGTCTACCGCGACGTGTCCGCCGCGTGGAACGCCTGCCTGGACGAGGGCGCGGACTTCTCCGACATGAACACCGCGATGCGCGAGCGGGACGTCCCGCGCATCCGCGAGATCTGGGCGAAGCTCGTCGAGAAGCTCGACGACGAGACCTTCTACGGCTTCCTCTGCAAGTCCGAGGCCTTCCAGTCCTTCCGCAAGCGCGAGATCTTCGGCCAGGTCGGCTTCGGCACCGGCGGCTGGGACACCGACTTCCCGAACTCCATCCTGGAGATCCTGCGCGTCGTCTACACCGAGGCGGACGACCACCACCGCGGCATCGTCGGCGGCTCGCAGCAGCTGCCGCTGCGGCTGTGGGAGCGCGAGCCCGAGAAGATCCTGCACTGGGCCCAGGGCACGTCCCTGTCCTCCCTGCACGAGGGCGCCCCGCGCCCGGCGGTGACCCGCCTGCACCGCACCGCCGGCAACCGCATCACGGTCACCGACGCGTCCGGCGACATCCGCACGTACCGCGCCGCGATCTTCACCGCCCAGTCCTGGATGCTCCTGTCCAAGATCGAGTGCGATGACACGCTGTTCCCGATCGACCACTGGACGGCGATCGAGCGCACCCACTACATGGAGTCCAGCAAGCTCTTCATCCCCGTGGACCGGCCGTTCTGGCTGGACAAGGACGAGGAGACGGGCCGCGACGTCATGTCGATGACCCTCACCGACCGCATGACCCGCGGCACCTACCTGCTGGACAACGGCCCGGACCAGCCGGCCGTCATCTGCCTCTCGTACACCTGGTGCGACGACAGCCTCAAGTGGCTGCCGCTGTCCGCGAACGAGCGGATGGAGGTCATGCTGAAGTCCCTCGGCGAGATCTACCCCAAGGTCGACATCCGCCGCCACATCATCGGCAACCCGGTGACCGTGTCCTGGGAGAACGAGCCCTACTTCATGGGCGCGTTCAAGGCGAACCTGCCGGGCCACTACCGCTACCAGCGGCGCCTGTTCACCCACTTCATGCAGGACCGCCTCCCCGAGGACAAGCGCGGCATCTTCCTCGCGGGCGACGACATCTCCTGGACGGCCGGATGGGCCGAGGGCGCCGTCCAGACCGCCCTGAACGCGGTCTGGGGCGTCATGCACCACCTGGGCGGCTCCACCGACGCGAGCAACCCCGGCCCCGGCGACGTCTACGACGAGATCGCCCCGGTCGAACTCCCCGAGGACTGATCCTCCCCGGGAACCAGGGCCACGGGCCGCCCCCGCGCACGAGCGCGGCGGCGGCCCGTTCTCATGTCCGCCGCCGGTCCTCCTCCGCGCGCGTCCAGATCAGGTGCAGGCGGAGACGGAAGGCGGAGCGCACCTCGACGCGCTCCCGCACGTCCGGCAGGCCGGGCGGCCTGCGGCCCAGCCCGAGGCCGCAGCCCGCGCACAGGGTGTACCTCCCGTACCCGTCCCCGTCCCACTCCACCGTTCCCCGGCCTGCCCCGCACACGGGGCAGGCGCCGTCCCGGCCCTGGTGGCCTTCGAGGTCCGGCCGCCCGCGCATCACGGCGGGCATCACCTCGACGAGCCGGCCGCCGGGATGGAACCCGGGGTCCGGCCAGAACAGCCCCTGCGACGGCTGCGGCGGGTCCGGCCGGCGCACCCCGGCCCGCTTCTGCGCCCGACGCCCGGTCTTCCAGGAGGCGAGCTCCGCCAGCCACAGCCGCCGCGCCTCGTCGAGCTCCTCCACCGCCCGCACCAGCGACCCGGGGTCCTCGTCCAGGTCGCGCGGGATCCCGGCGCTGCGGCACAGGTGGTGGTAGGTGGCGTAGAAGCCGTACGGGGCGAACTCCGTCAGGCAGGTGCGCAGCGCGGACAGCCTCCGGTACGGCGGCCTGCCGGCGTCGTGCACCCGGAGCCGGTGCGTGGCGAAGCTGGTCATCCGCCGAGGCTAGGGGGCGTATGCCGGGATCGCACGGGGTTTCAGGGGCGAGGGGGTGAGCAGGCAGCGGCCGACCAGGCCGACGCCGGAGTCGAGGGACTCGGTGAACTCCTCGGCCAGGTCGGGGGCGTGCCGCAGGGCCCACAGCAGACGGGCCGCCGCCCAGGCCCCGGCCCGCGCGCGCTCCAGGCTCCAGGAGCCGATCAGGTGCGTCAGCGGGTCGGCGACCTCCAGCAGGTCCGGGCCCGGCATCAGGTCCTCCCGGATGCGTTCCTCCAGCGAGACCAGGGTCTCGCCGACCCGGTGGAAGTCGGCTTCGAGGGCCGCGGGCGGGCAGTCCAGGGAGTGGCAGGAGGACACCACCGCCAGGGCCAGGTCGTGCCCGATGTGGGCGTTGATCCCGGCCAGTGCGTGCTGCAGCGGCCGCACGCCCGGGTGGCGGCGGTACTGGAGCAGCGGGCGCCAGCAGGCCGGTGCCCGCCCGTCCGTCTCCACCGCTGTCAGGTACCGCTCCGCAAACCGCACGCCGAGCGTCTCGGCCCGGCGGGGCGCGGGGAAACCGCCGTGGCCGATCCGGTGGTGCAGGGCCTGCGTGACCGTCAGGTAGACCCGGTTGAAGACGGCCACGCCGTCCTGCGCGGGGAGCCGCTCGTCGAGGGCGCGCATCCGCGCGAGTACCGCTTCCATGCCAGGCAGCGTCGCAGCCGGGACGCCGCGAGCGGGGAACTTGGCCGTACGCTTCGCCGGTTCGGGCGAAGCGGGCGTCAACGCGGCGTGTCCGGACCGTCCTGGCCGTCGTCGTAGGCGGAGGTGCCCGAGTCGAGGAGGGGCTCCTGCTGCTTGAGGTGTGCCGGGGCGAAGTAGCGCAGCGTGTGGTAGCCGGTGATCACCACGATCGTGCCGAGCGCGATGCCGCCGAGCTCGAAGGTGTCGGTGAACTGCAGCTTGACGCCGCCGATGCCGATGATGATGCCCGCCGCGGCCGGCACCAGGTTCAGCGGGTTGCGCAGGTCCACGCCGCCGTTGATCCAGATCTGCGCGCCGAGCAGGCCGATCATGCCGTAGAGGATGACGGTGATGCCGCCGAGCACCCCGCCCGGGATCGCGGCGACGACCGCGCCGAACTTGGGGCACAGGCCGAAGAGCAGGGCGAAGCCGGCCGCAGCCCAGTAGGCCGCCGTAGAGTACACCCGGGTGGCGGCCATGACGCCGATGTTCTCGGAGTACGTGGTGTTCGGGGGGCCGCCGACCGCCGTGGAGAGCATGGACGCGGCGCCGTCGGCGGCGATGGCGGTGCCGAGCTTGTCGTCGAGCGGGTCGCCGGTTATCTCGCCGACGGCCTTGATGTGACCGGCGTTCTCCGCGATCAGCGCGATCACCACCGGCAGCGCGATGAGGATCGCCGACCACTCGAACTGCGGGGCGTGGAAGGACGGGAGCCCGATCCAGTCGGCCTTGCCGACACCCGAGAGGTCGAGGCGCCAGTGGTCCACCGCCTCGGGCCCGCCCGTCGTCGAGTGGATCATGCCGAAGACCAGGTCGAAGATCCAGGAGATCGCGTACCCGAAGACCAGGCCCAGGAAGATCGCGATCCGCGACCAGAACCCGCGCAGGCAGACCACGGCCATGCCGGTGAACAGCATGGTCAGCAGTGCGGTCCACTGGTCCTGCGGCCAGTACGTCGAGGCCGTCACCGGCGCCAGGTTGAAGCCGATCAGCATCACGACCGCGCCCGTCACCACCGGCGGCATCGCCGCGTGGATGATCCGCGCGCCGAACCGCTGGACGGCCAGACCCGCCAGGAACAGCGCCACGCCGACCACGAACACCGCGCCGGTGACGACCGCGCTGTCGCCGCCGCCCGCCCGGATCGCCGCGGCGACGCCGACGAAGGAGAGCGAGCAGCCCAGATAGGAGGGCACCCGGCCGCGCGTGGCCAGCAGGAAGATGACGGTCGCGATGCCCGACATCATGATCGCCAGGTTCGGGTCCAGGCCCATGAGGACCGGCGCGACGAAACTGGCGCCGAACATCGCCACGACGTGCTGGGCGCCGAGCCCGGCGGTCCGCGGCCACGACAGCCGCTCGTCCGGCCGCACCACCGCGCCGGGGGCGGGGGTCCGCCCGTCTCCGTGCAGGGTCCAGCGCACGCCGAAGCCCATGTCCCACCACTTCCGTTCCACCGGGTCGTCAAACATCGTGGCCGGCGCGCCGGTACGACGTGACGACCAGCTGTTATGTTACGGGCGCATAGAGGCTGGTTCGTCCTGATTCGCTGCTCCAGCCGCCCCCGGTGCCTCCCTGCCCCGCAGTACGGCCGCGCCCGCGATCAGGGCGAACGCGAGCAGCGTGACCAGTGCGAAGGAGACCACGAGCGAGGTCGCGTCCGCCACCGCGCCGATCGCCGACGGCGCGATCAGCCCCGAGGTGTACGTGATCGTCGCGACCCCCGCGATGGCCTGCGCCGGGGCCGGCCCGCTGCGCGCCGCCGCCGCGAACGCCAGGGGCACCACCACCGCGATGCCGAGCCCGATCAGCCCGAAACCGCCCACGGCCGCCGCCGGATGGCGGACCGTCACCACCAGCAGCCCGCCCGCAGTGGCCAGGACGCCGCCCGCCCGGACCGCGCGCACCGCCCCGAACCGGTCCACCACCCGGTCCCCGGCCAGCCGCGCCAGGGCCATGGTCAGCGCGAACGCGGTCGTCGAGGCGGCGGCCAGGCCCGCGTCGGTGTGCAGCACGTCCCGCAGGTACACGCCCGACCAGTCCAGGCTCGCGCCCTCGGCGAAGACCGCGCAGAACCCGACGAGGCCGATCAGCAGGGCGGACCTCGGGGGCAGCGCGAAGTGCGCGGGCGCCTCGGCGTCCCGGTCGCCGCGCAGGTCCAGCACGCCCCGTACGGCCGGCAGTCCGGCCGCCGTCAGGAAGAGCGCGGCGATCAGGTGGTGCAGCCGGGCGTCGGCCCCCGCGTGCGCCGCGACCGTCCCGGCCGCCGAGCCGAGCAGGGCGCCCACGCTCCACATGCCGTGCAGGGAGGACATGATCGAGCGGCCGAGACGGTTCTCGGTCTCCACGCCGAGCGCGTTCATGGCGACGTCCGCCATGCCCGCGGTGGCTCCGTAGACGAACAGCGCGCAGCACAGCACCGCGAAGTCCGGGGCCAGGCTCGGCAGGATCAGGGAGAGGGTCCACAGTGCGAGCAGGCCGCGCAGGGCGCTCCGGGCGCCGAACCGGTGGTTGATCCGGCCGGCCAGCGGCATCGCGAGGGCCGCGCCGAGCGCGGGGAAGGCGAGGGCCAGGCCCAGGGCGCCCGCGCTGAGCCCGGCGTGCTCCTGGATCCAGGGGATGCGGGTGGCGAAGGATCCGGTGACGGCGCCGTGGGTGCAGAAGACCGCGGCGATGGCGAAGCGGGCGTGGCGCAGGCGCGCCGGGCTGGGGTCGCGTTCCCCGGTCGTGGGCCGTGTCATGGGCGTAAACTATCAGGTACCCTGCCTGATAGTTAATGGATTCCCCTCCCTAAGATGGGCGCCGTGACCCCTGCCAAGGTGCTGACCCCCGCCGCCGCCAAGTCCCCCGCCTCCCCGAGCACCGCCCGGGCCATCAACGACCGCCTCGCCCTCGAACTCCTCCAGGAGGAGGGCCCGCTGACGGCGAGCCGGCTCAAGCAGCTCACCGGACTGTCCCGCCCCTCCGTGGCCGACCTCGTCGAGCGGCTCACCGAGGCCGGGCTGATCGAGGTCGTGGGGGAGTCCGGCGAACAGCGCCGCGGCCCCAACGCCCGCCTCTACGGGATCGTCGCCCGCCGGGCCCACCTCGCCGCCCTGGACGTACGGACCGACAGCGCGACCGCCGTGGTCACCGACCTGCTGGGCCGCCCGCTGGGCCGGACCGCGCTGCCCGTCGACGCGGTGGAGGAGGCCGTGGACCGGCTGGAGGCCCTGACCGCGCGGACGGGCGCCGGGACCCTGCACACCGTGGTCGTGGGCGCCCCCGGCCTGGTCGCCCCGGGCGGCGGCGAGCTGCGCGGCACCGGCGCCCTGCCCGTCTGGCACCGGGACCTGGTCGCCGCCCTGCGGCGACGGCTGCCCGCCGCGGTGGTGGTGGAGAACGAGACCAACCTGGCGGCCCTGGCCGAGCAGCGCGCCGGAGCCGCCCGGGACCTGGACTCCTTCGTCCTGCTGTGGCTCGGCGACGGCGTGGGCGCCGCCGTGTTCCTCGACGGGCGGCTGCGCCGGGGTGCCTCCGGCGGGGCCGGTGAGATCGGCTTCCTCCCGGTCCCCGGAACGGCCGGGCTGCCCTCCGCCACCGCATGCGCCGGCGGCTTCCACGCCCTGGCGGGCCGGTCGGCGGTCGGCGCCCTCGCGCGCGAGCACGGCTTCCGGGGGCCGGTCGAGGAGGCCGTCGCCGGGGCGGCCGGGGAGGCCTTCCTGGACGCGCTCGCGGACCGGCTGGCGCTCGGGGCGGCGGCCGTCGCCGCGATCCTCGACCCCGGCTGCGTGGTCCTGGGCGGCGGACTCGGCCACGCGGGCGGCGAGGCCCTGGCCGCCCGCGTGGAGCGCCGCCTCACCACCCTCACACCCGTACCGACCGAGGTCCGCGCCACCGCCCTCGGCGACCCGGCCGTCCTGGAGGGCGCCCGCCTGGCCGCCCGCGAAGCGGCCCAGTCGGTCCTCTTCGGCCCCTGAAGGGCCCCGCTTCCCACGGACGGACGACCGGCGGACCCGTTCGCCGCGCCCCGGGTCCCTCAGCCCCGGGCCGCCGTCCGCCCGCGCAGGAACTCCTCGAACGTGCCCCGGCCCACGGCGCGGGCCGGAGCCAGGTGGCCGCCGCGCACGAAGGCGGCGTACGTCCTGCCCGCGAGCGGGACGCCCACCACCCGTCGCCGGCTCCCCGTCGCCGCGAGGCAGGTCCGGGCCCAGTCCGTCAGGGGGCGGACCTCGGGCCCGCCCATGTCCGGGACCCGGCCCGAGGGCCGCGGCGTCGCGAGCTCCGCCAGCCGGTCCGCGACCTCCCCGACGGCGATCGGCTGTACCCGTACGCCCCGGGGCAGCAGCACCACCGGCAGCTTCGCGGCGGTGGCCACCACCCCGGCCACCAGCTCGTGGAACTGGGTGGTGCGCAGGATCGTGACGCCCAGCCCAGACCCCTCCAGCAGCCGTTCCACCGCCCGCTTGGTCCGGTAGTAGCCGAAGGGGACCACGTCCACCCCGACGATCGAGATGTACACGAGGTTGCGGACGGTCCCGGCCCGGCGGGCCGCCCCGATCAGGTGCCGGGCGGCCTCCTCGTCGCCCCCGCGCGGGCTGCTCGCGCAGTGCACGACCACCTCCGCGCCCGCCAGGGCCGCGTTCAGCCCCCGGCCGTCGCGCAGGTCGACCGGGAAGTGGTCCGAGTGCCGGCTCAGGACCCGGACCTCGTGGCCCTGTTCCCGTAGCCGGGCGGCGAGCGGGGCGCCCAGGGTGCCGGTGCCGCCGGTGACGACGATGGTGCTCATGGTGTGCGGGTCCTTCCCGTCGGGAGTGCTCTCCCCCAGGGGACAGTCGGGCGCGCCGGAACGTGACACCCCGCGCCGGGGGAGGAGCCGGAACGCGCGAGGACCCGGTGGCCGCCGGGCCACCGGGTCCTCATGTGTCACGCGGGGGGATCAGCAGGCGCCCTGGTCCTTCCAGACGCCCCAGTCGCCGGTGGTGCCGGGCTCCTCGTTCTGCGTCCACCACTGGGCCTTCCAGGTGTGGCCCTTGTGGGAGACGAGGCTGCCGCCGGTGTAGACCGTGCCCGCCACGTACGCCGGGCTCGCGCAGGTCCCGCCCGGAGGAGTGGTCGGAGGAGTGGTCGGCGGCGTCGTCGGGGGAGTGGTCGGCGGGGTGGTGGGAGGCGTGGTCGGCGGGGTGGTCGGGGGCGTGGTGGTGCCCGGTTCCACGACCGTCGTGCCGCGCGCCAGGTCACCGGCCAGGGCGTACGTGGTGCCGGAGATGTTCACCGTCCAGTTGGAGGGGGTGGACACCGGCAGGTAGTAGTTGAACGCCAGGTCGACCGAGGCGCCGGGGGCCAGCGTCTGCCAGGCCGGCAGCTTCAGGGAGACCCGCTGGAAGTCGCCCTTCAGGCCGCCGGCGTTGCTCCCGCTGTGACCGGTGGAGATCACCTTCGTACCGAAGCCGGACTGGTCCGAGGCGTTGGCCGGGGCCGAGGTCCCGTAGTCGAACTGGAACTCCGTGCCGCCGGGCAGCGTGCTCTTCGTGTTGTTGGTGATCTTGAGCTTCGGGGTGATCGGATAGTTGGAGTCGCCCAGCTTGAACTCGGTGAACTCCGTCTTGATGTCGACGGCCTGCGCCGGCAGGGCCGCGCCCGCCTTCTTCGCGCCGTACGGGGTGGCCGCCTTGAACTTGTCGTACATCAGGGAGGTGAGCGTGTCGCCCATCTCGTACTGGCCCTTGGCCGCGTTGTAGGAGTAGTCGCCCGCGAGCTCCCACACCATCGTGCCGCCGATGCCCTTGCCCACCACGTAGTCGGCCTTGGCGGCGACGGACTGCTCGTCCTCCGTCGACAGGAAGACCTTCTTCTGCGCGTTCCACAGCCACGGCGCCACCAGGGTGGAGTCGTACTTGCGGGCGTAGGTGCCGGTCAGCGTGGTGTTCGCGGGGAAGCCGTACTTCGTGACGTAGTCGCCTACGACGCCCTTCTCCAGGTTCTTCGCGTGCCACATCGGGTTGGAGCCCGCCGGGGACTCGATCCCGTTGGTGTCCAGGTCGTGCCAGAGGTTGTCGATGCCGACCGCGCCGTCACCGCACTTGGTCAGGCCCGCGCCGGCCGGGCAGGTCGTGGCCGGGGCCCTGCCCCACAGGCCGTCCGTGCCGCCCTGCACGTTCTTGAAGCCGCGGGTGTAGTACGGCAGGCCGATGTTGATCCGGCCCGACGGCATCGACCCGCGGAAGTAGTGGTAGGCCCAGTCGGTGTTCAGGTAGCCGGTGCCGCCGTACTGGGAGGTGGAGTAGACGCCCGCGGCGGCCAGCTCGCCGTCCTTGCCGTCGTCGAAGAGCGAGGCGTTGGGGCCGACGTACTCGTTCCAGGCGCCGTGCAGGTCGTAGGACATGATGTTGACGTAGTCCAGGTACTGCTGCATCTGGAAGGTCTCCATGCCCCGCAGCAGGTATCCCGAGGAGGGGGCGGCGACGGAGAGCAGGTAGTGCTTGCCGTCGGTGGCGCCCGCGCGGTCGAGCCTCTCGCGCAGCGACTTCATCAGGGCCGCGTACCCCTTGACGAGACCGGCCCGGCGGGCGTTGGACAGCTGCCAGTCCAGCGGGTTGCCCGCGTCCTTCATGGTGGTCGGGTACTCGTAGTCGATGTCGACGCCGTTGAACCCGTAGGTGCGGATGAACTCCACGGAGGAGTCCGCGAAGGTGTCGATGCCCGCCTGGTTGACGGAGCCGTCGGCGTTGGTGGCCATCGAGTAGAAGCCGCCCGAGGCGACGCGGTTGCCGTCGTCGCCGAAGTATCCGCCGGTCTCCGCCCAGCCGCCCACGGAGATGAGGGTCTTGACGTTCGGGTACTGCTTCTTGAATTTGTTCAGGAGGTTGAAGTGGCCCTTGTAGGGGAGGGCCGGGTCCATCTCCGCGCCGGCGACGCCGGGCCAGGTCATCCCGGTGGCGGCGTTGTTCGCGTTGTCCGCGCCGACCGAGATCCTGTTGTCGGCCCCGACGTGGGCGAAGGCGTAGTTCAGGTGGGTCACCTTGGACCACGGGACGTTGTTGGCGAGGTAGGCGGGGGTGCCGTCCTTGCCCGTACGCCAGCCGGTGAAGTAGCCGATGACGCGGCGCTGGTGGTCGGCGCCCATCTTCTCGCGGCCTTCGGAGTCGTAGACCGAGCAGTACGGGACGTCCACCCCGGCGGTCTTGTACAGACCGTCGGGGCGGCAGCTCTCGTTGTCGGCGGCATGGGAGACGCCCGCCGAGAGCCCGCCGACCAGCAGGCCGGCGATCGCGGCGCCGGATGCCAGGAGCATGGCTCTCGTACGTGTGGGGGACGGCATGGTGCCTCCTGGGGAGGGGAGGATGGCAGGACACGACGTGCGGCAACAAGCAGGAACGTGGCGCTGGTTGGCCCGTGACGTGCGCACGTCGGCAGGCCGGTTCCCCGGGGAAGATGAAGGGAACGTTAAGAGGACTAGACCAACCCGTCAATAGGTCTGGACCAAAGCGGAGCCGTGGGGCGTCCGTGGTGCGGGTGGCGCGAGAGCGACGCTCAAGAACGGCTGGTTTGTGACCCAGGCCACAGCGCTTCACCCGCATGGCCCCCGATCCCCCGTGGCACACTGGCCGTAGTACCAGTAGCAGCGCACTCCGGGGTCGGTGTAATTCCGAACCGGCGGTATAGTCCGCGACCCGTCCGCATCCAGCGGCCGGTTGACCAGGTGAAATTCCTGGACCGACGGTTAAAGTCCGGATGGGAGGCAGTGCGCGGCGGGCCAGTCACCGGTACGCCGCCGTCGGCGGTCCATCGGCGTTTCCCCAGCGGACACGTGTCGGACGGACCGTGTTTCCGGCCTCGGCGTTCCCGCGTGTGCTCACCCGCTTCATCTGTCGTATCCCGACAGGCCCCGGAGTCCGTGCCCGATGAGGCAGGAGGACCCGGTGGCGGACCACGCCGACGCGAACGCAGTGCACGGCACCGACGTGCCCGCCATGAGGCGTGCCATCGAGCTCGCGGCCCGCGGCCTCGGCTCCACCAGCCCCAACCCGGTCGTCGGCTGCGTGATCACCGACCCCTACGGCGCCGTCGTCGGCGAGGGCTGGCACGAACGGGCCGGCGGCCCGCACGCCGAGGTCCACGCCCTGCGCCAGGCGGGCGCGGCGGCCCGCGGCGGCACCGCGTACGTCACCCTCGAACCCTGCAACCACACCGGCCGTACGGGCCCCTGCGCCCAGGCCCTGATCGCGGCCGGCGTCACCCGCGTGCTCTACGCCGTGGCCGACCCGAACCCGCAGGCCAGCGGCGGTGGCGCCACCCTCCGCGCGGCGGGGATCACCGCCGAGGGCGGACTGCTCCGCGCGGAGGCCGAGGCGGGCAACGCCGCCTGGCTGACCTCCGTACGGCTCGGCCGCCCCCACGTCACCTGGAAGTACGCCGCCACCCTCGACGGCCGCAGCGCCGCCGCGGACGGCACCAGCCGGTGGATCACCTCCGCCGAGTCCCGGGCCGACGTCCACCGGCTGCGCGCCGAGTGCGACGCCGTCCTCGTCGGCGGCGGCACCCTGCGCGAGGACGACCCGCACCTCGCCGTCCGCGGCGTCGAGGGCGCGACCCAGCCCCTGCGGATCGCCCTCGACACCCACGCCACCGTGCTGCCCACCGCCCGCATCCTCGACGACGCCGCGCCCACCCTGATCGTCGTCGGCGAGGACGCCGACACCCGGCACCTGCCCGGCGTCGAGCTCCTCCGCATGCCGCTGCGCGACGGCCACATCGGCGTCCAGGACCTGCTCGGCCGGCTCTACGCCCGCGGCGTGCGCTCCCTCTTCCTGGAAGGCGGACCCACCCTCGCGGGCACCTTCCTGCGGGCCGGAGCCGTCGACCGGGTGATCGGCTACCTCGCCCCGGCCCTCCTCGGCGCGGGCCCCGCCGCCCTCGCCGGCGCCGGCGTGGACACCATCTCCGACGCGGTGCGCCTCGACCTCACCGAGGCCGTCCGCGTCGGCCCCGACCTCCGCATCACCGCAGTCCCCACCGTCCACACGCCCCTCAAGGAGCACTGAGTGTTCACCGGAATCGTCGAAGAACTGGGCGAGGTCACCGCCGTCGAGCAGCTCGCCGAAGCCTCCCGCTTCCGCCTGCGCGGCCCCGTCGTGACCGAGGACGCCAAGCACGGCGACTCGATCGCCGTTAACGGCGTCTGCCTGACCGTCGTGGAGACCGCCGACGGCGAGTTCACCGCCGACGTCATGCAGGAGACCCTCAACCGCTCCAGTCTCGGCGCGCTGACCGCGGGCTCCCGGGTCAACCTGGAGCGCCCCATGGCCCTCGGCGGACGCCTCGGCGGCCACCTCGTCCAGGGCCACGTGGACGGCACCGGCGAGATCCTCTCCCGCACCCCTTCGGAGCACTGGGAGCTCGTCCGGATCGCGCTCCCGGAGAACCTTTCAAGGTACGTCGTAGAGAAGGGCTCTATCACTGTGGACGGCGTCAGCCTCACCGTGGTCGAGGCCGCCGCCGACTCCTTCACCATCAGCCTCATCCCCACCACCCTCGCGCTGACCACCCTGGGCATCAAGCAGCCCGGTGAGCCGGTCAACCTCGAAGTCGACGTCCTCGCGAAGTACGTCGAGCGCCTCCTCGCGGCCGGCGTGGACCCCCTGGCAGCGACCCCGAACGACACGGAGGAAACAGACCGGTGAGCGCCCTGACCTGGCTGAACTCCGAAGCCTTCACCGCCTTCGGCCAGAAGATCATCTGGTCGGACGCGATCGGCAACACCATGGGCCTGGCCGCCCTCGCCCTCGGCTGGCGGCGTTCCCTATGGACCTGGCCGACCCAGTTCCTCTCCGGCGCCATCCTCTTCGTCGCGTTCGCCGCAGGGCACCTCTCCGGCAACGCCGGCAAGCAGGTCGTCGTCATGGTGGTCGCCCTGTGGGGCTGGACGATGTGGAGCCGCGGCAAGCGGCAGGCCCAGGACGCCTCCCTGGCCGTCCGCTTCGCCACCTGGCGCGAGCGCGGCCTGCTCCTCGGCGCCGCCGCCGTCGGCACGCTGGCCGTCACCGGGCTGTTCACCCTCTACCCGTGGATGTCCTGGAACCCGCTGCCGGACGCCTACATCTTCGTCGGCACCGTCGTCGCCATGTACGCCCAGGCCAAGGGGCTCGTCGAGTTCTGGTTCGCCTGGCTGCTCGTCGACGCGGTCGGCGTCCCCCTCGCCTTCACCAGCGGCTACGCCTTCTCCGCCTTCGTCTACGTGATCTACGGAGCCCTCGTGCTCTGGGGCGCCTACGACTGGTACCAGCGCTCGCGCACCACCCCCGCCCCGGCCCTCGAAGGAGCAACGGCATGACCCCCCTCAAGCCCGTGCCCGACGTCCCCGAATCCGGCCCGCAGGAGACCTTCCTCCTCGACCCCGTCGAGCAGGCCATCCGCGACATCGCCGCCGGCCGCCCCGTGGTCGTCGTCGACGACGAGGACCGCGAGAACGAGGGCGACCTCGTCATCGCCGCGGAGAAGGCCACCCCCGAGATCGTCGCGTTCATGATGAGCGAGTGCCGCGGCCTGATCTGCGCCCCCATGGAGGGCCCGGAGCTGGACCGCCTGGAACTCCCGCAGATGGTCCGGCACAACACCGAGTCGATGCAGACGGCCTTCACCGTCTCCGTCGACGCGAGCGGCGCCCACGGCGTCACCACCGGCATCTCCGCCGCCGACCGCGCCACCACCCTGCGCCTGCTCGCCAACGGCACCTCCGAGGCCGCGGACTTCGTCCGCCCCGGCCACGTCTTCCCGCTGCGCGCCAAGCCCGGCGGCGTGCTGGTCCGCAACGGCCACACCGAGGCCGCCGTCGACCTCGCCCGCCTCGCGGGCCTGCGCCCGGCCGGCGCCATCGTGGAGATCGCCGGCGAGGACGGCGTCATGCTGCGCCTGCCCGAGCTGATCCCCTTCGCCCGCAAGCACGGCCTGACGATCATCTCCATCGAGGACCTGATCGCCTACCGCCGCTCCGCCGAGCCGACCGTCCGCCGCGAGGCCGAGGTCAGCCTGCCGACCGCCGCCGGCGAGTTCACCGCGTACGGCTTCCGCTCCACCGTCGACGGCGTCGAGCACGTCGCCCTCGTCCACGGCGAGGTCGGCGACGGCGAGGACGTCCTGGTCCGGATGCACTCCGAATGCCTCACGGGCGACATCTTCCAGTCCCAGCGCTGCGACTGCGGCCCCCAGCTCCAGGCCGCCATGGCCCGCATCCAGGCCGAGGGCCGCGGCGTGGTCGTCTACCTGCGCGGCCACGAGGGCCGGGGCATCGGCCTGCTGTCCAAGCTGCGCGCCTACGAGCTCCAGGAGCGCGGTCGCGACACCCTGGACGCCAACCTGGAACTCGGCCTGCCCGCCGACGCCCGCGACTACGGGGCCGGCGCCCAGATCCTCGCCGACCTCGGCGTGCGCAGCGTCCGGCTGCTGACCAACAACCCCGACAAGTCCGACGCGCTCGTCCGCCACGGCATCGCCGTCAGCGGCCGGGAGCAGATGCCCATCGAGGCCGGCGAGCACAACCTGCGCTACCTGCGCACCAAGCGCGACCGGATGGGCCACGACCTGCCCTGGCTGGAGGGGGCCGTCCCCACCTCCGCCTGCGGCAATCAGTGACCCCGTCACACACACCCGTCACACACACCCCTACCACCACCACGAAGAACCGAGGAGCAGAGCTGTGAGCGGCAAGGGCGCACCTGAACTGAGCGTGAAGAACTGCGGAGACCTCCGGGTGGCCGTGATCGCGGCCCAGTGGCACGAGAAGGTCATGGACGGACTCGTCGACGGCGCCCTGCGGGCCCTGCACGAGCTGGGCATCGACGAGCCCACCCTGCTCCGCGTCCCCGGCAGCTTCGAGCTGCCGGTCGTGGCGAAGGTACTCGCCGGTCGCGGTTACGATGCCATCGTCGCCCTCGGAGTGGTCATCCGCGGCGGCACCCCGCACTTCGACTACGTCTGCCAGGGCGTCACCCAAGGCCTGGTACAGGTGTCGATCGACACCGGAGTCCCCGTTGGCTTCGGCGTCCTGACCTGCGACAACGATGAGCAGGCGCTGGACCGCGCCGGACTCGAAGGGTCGAACGAGGACAAGGGGCACGAAGCGGTCACCGCCGCCGTCTCCACCGCCATGACCCTGCGGACCGTCAGCGAACCCTGGCGCTGAGCGTCGGCGCGGGACCCCTTATTCTGAGGACCATCATGGCGAACACTCCCAAGACCTTCGAGGAGCTCTTCACCGAGCTCCAGCTCAAGGCCGCCAACGGCGACCCCAGCACCTCGCGCACCGCCGAGCTCGTCGGCAAGGGCGTCCATGCCATCGGCAAGAAGGTCGTCGAGGAGGCCGCCGAGGTCTGGATGGCCGCCGAGTACGAGGGCAAGGAAGCCGCCGCCGAAGAGATCTCCCAGCTGCTGTACCACGTTCAGGTGATGATGGTGGCGCGCGGGATCTCCCTCGACGACGTCTACGCGCACCTCTAGGCCGGAGCTCCTCGCCCCGGGTCCCGCGCCCGCACGCACACGCACACCTTTCGCATCCACGCCACGCACCAAAGGAAGCCCCATGCTGCGCATCGCCGTCCCCAACAAGGGTTCACTCTCCGGACCGGCGTCGGCGATGCTCCATGAGGCCGGCTACCGCCAGCGCAAGGAGTCGAAGGAACTCGTCACGGTCGACCCCGACAACGAGGTCGAGTTCTTCTACCTCCGCCCGAAGGACATCGCGATCTACGTCGCGTCGGGCAAGCTCGACATCGGCATCACCGGCCGCGACCTGCTGCTCGACTCCGGGGCCAACGCCGAGGAGATCCTGCCGCTGAACTTCGGCCGGTCCACCTTCCGCTACGCCACCAAGCCCGGCACCGCCAAGGGCCCCGAGGACTTCGGCGGCATGACGATCGCCACCTCCTACGAGGGCATCGTCGCCAAGCACCTCGCCGACCAGGGCATCGACGCCTCCGTCGTCCACCTGGACGGCGCCGTCGAGACCGCCATCGAACTGGGCGTCGCGCAGGTCATCGCCGACGTCGTCGAGACCGGCACCAGCCTGCGCAACGCAGGCCTGGAGGTCATCGGCGAGCCGATCCTCAAGTCCGAGGCCACCGTCATCCGCCGCACCGGCGCCGGCGCCGACGAGCCCAAGGTCGCGCAGTTCCTGCGCCGCCTCCAGGGCGTCCTCGTGGCCCGCAGCTACGTGATGATGGACTACGACTGCCGCGCCGAGCACCTGGAGCGCGCCGTCGCCCTCACCCCGGGCCTGGAGTCGCCGACGATCTCCCCGCTCCACAACGAGGGCTGGGTCGCCGTCCGCGCCATGGTCCCCGCCAAGGAAGCCCAGCGGATCATGGACGACCTGTACGAGCTCGGCGCCCGTGCGATCCTCACCACCTCGATCCACGCCTGCCGGCTCTGACCCGTACGCCGTCCCGATCCGTACGCCCCCTCCAGAAGGCATCACCAGCACCATGAGCGAGTCCGCCGCCCCGTCCGCCCCGCCCGCCCTGCCGGTCACCTTCCGGCCGACCCGCACCCGGGCGGTGCTGCTGGGCGTCGGGCTCGCCATGTTCGCCACGATCACCGCGATCGCGCTGCTCCTGGAGAGCCTCAGCCCCGGCGAACGGGTCAGCTTCGTCGTCACCGCCGCACTGATGTCCTCCGTCCTCGTCCTGCTCAGCCGCCCCAAGGTGGTCGCGGACGAGACGGGCGTCACCGTGGTCAACCTGACCACCACCCGCCGCCTCGAATGGCCGCAGATCCTGCGGGTCAACCTCCGCCCCGGCGACCCGTGGGTGTTCCTGGACCTCAGCGACGGCACCAGCCTGCCCGTCCTCGGCATCCAGCCCGGCATCGCCAGGGCGCGCGCGATCGACGACGCCCGCGCCCTGCGCGCCCTCGCCGAGACCAGGGGAACCGGCGCCACCGGCCGCTGAGCCCGCCCGGTCTCGTCGCTGCGTCCCATTGCGGCCGCGATCTCAATGACTACCCTGGTGGCGGGGCGCGCACGTGCGCCCTCCCACACGCCCCGGGACCCCGTGGCCCGTGGGCACCTTCGACCAGAGGAGTGACTCCCTCCAGCAATGGACGGATCGTCCGGTAGTACCCGCGCCGCCCTCCCCGCGGAGGCGGCGGCATGACCATCCCGCTACTCCTGCTCGTGGCGGCCTTCGCCCTGATCCTCGCCAACGGTTTCTTCGTGGCGGCCGAGTTCGGCCTCGTCACGGTCGAGAGACCCGAGGCCGAACGCGCCGCGGCCGAAGGCGACCGCCGTGCCCGCACGGTCGTCGAAGCCCTCCGGGAGCTGTCCTTCCAGCTCTCCGGCACCCAGCTCGGCATCACCATCACCTCGCTCGTCGTCGGCATGCTCGCCGAACCGGCCCTCGCCGCACTCCTGTCGGGGCCCCTCGCCGCGACCGGCCTGCCCCGCGGAGCCGTCCCCGGCGCGGCCGTCGTCCTCGGCATGCTGCTCGCCTCCGCCGTCCAGATGGTCGTCGGCGAACTCGTCCCGAAGAACTGGGCGGTCTCCCGTCCGCTCCAGGTGGCCCGCGTCGTGGCCGGCCCCCAGCAGGTCTTCTCCCGGGCCTTCCGGCCCGTCATCGCCGCCCTCAACGCCGTCGCGAACCGCCTCGTGCGGGCGCTCGGCGTCGAACCCGCCGAGGAGATGGTCTCCGCCCGCACCCCCGGCGAACTGGTCTCCCTGGTCCGCCATTCGGCCCAGGCCGGCGCCCTCGAACAGGACACCGCCGACCTCTTCGTACGGACCCTCTCGCTGGGCGAGCTCACCGCCCAGCACGTCATGACCCCCCGGGTGAAGGTCAGCGCCCTCCAGCACACGGCCACCGCGGCCGACGTCCTGAACCTGACCCGCGCCACCGGTCTGTCCCGCTTCCCGGTCTACCGCGAGCGGATCGACGAGATCACCGGCGTGGTCCACCTCAAGGACGCCCTCGCCGTGCCCGAGGCGGAACGCTCCCGCACCACCGTCAACCGCATCTGCGTCACCCCGCTGCTGGTCCCCGGCTCCCTGCCGGTGCAGCCCCTGCTGGAACGGTTGCGCAGCGAACAGCCCATGGCCGTGGTCGTCGACGAGTACGGCGGCACGGCCGGGGTGGTCACCCTGGAGGACATCGTGGAGGAACTCGTCGGCGAGGTCCGCGACGAGCACGACCTCGCCGAGGACGGCAGCCCCGAACTGGCCGCCGTGCCCGCCGAGGACGGCCGCCCCTCCTGGGAGGCCGACGGCAGCTGCCGCGTCCACACCCTGCGCCGCATAGGCCTGGAGGTCCCCGAGGGCCCCTACGAGACCGTCGCCGGCCTCGTCGCCGACCTGCTGGGCCGGATCCCCGCCCCCGGGGACCGCGCGGAGCTGCCCGGCTGGAAGCTGTCCGTCCGCCAGGTCCGCCGCTACCGGGCCGAACGCGTCCGACTGGTGCGCACCGCCCCGCTCGGAGCCGTCCCGGCCCCGGCCGAACCGGAACCGGCGGGCCGCCGGTGAACGCCCTCCAGCTCCTCTTCGCCCTGCTCCTCGTCCTGGCCAACGGATTCTTCGTCGGCGCCGAGTTCGCGCTCGTCTCCGTACGCCGCAGCCAGATCGAGCCCCTGGCGGCCGGCTCCAAGCGGGCCCGCCAGGTGCTCCACGGCCTGGAGAACCTGCCGCGCATGATGGCCGCCGCCCAGTTCGGCATCACCATGTGCTCGCTCACCCTCGGCGCGGTCGCCGAGCCCACCGTGGCCCGGCTCCTGGAACCCCTCTTCCAGGCCGTCCACGTGCCGGAGGGCCTGGTCCACCCCCTCGGGTACGCCTTCGCCCTCGCCGCCGTGGTCTTCCTGCACCTGGTCATCGGCGAGATGGTCCCGAAGAACCTCGCCATGGCCGCCCCCGAGCGGACCGCCCTCTGGTTCAGCCCCGGCCTGGTCGCCTTCGCCCGCCTCTGCGGGCCGGTGACCAGCGCCCTGGGCGCCTGCGCCGCGCTCGTCCTGCGACTGTTCAAGGTCGAGCCCAAGGACGAGGTCGAGGCCGTCTACACCAGCGCCCAGCTCGGCCGGCTCGTCGAGGACTCCCGGCAGGCCGGACTCCTCGAACCGGTCGAGCAGGAACGCCTGGAGGACGCCCTCGAACTGGGCAGCCGCCCGGTCACCGACGTCCTGCTGGCCCCCGGCCGGCTCGTCACCGTCGGCCCGGCCGTCACCCCGCGCCAGATCGAACAGCTGACCGTGCGCACCGGCTACTCGCGCTTCCCGGTCCGCTCCGACGCCGGTGCCTTCATGGGCTACCTCCACGTCAAGGACGTCCTCGACCTGGAGGACCGCGAGCGGGCGGTCCCGCAGCGGGTGTGGCGCCGGATGACCGTCCTGTGCTCCACCCTCCCGCTGGACGACGCCCTCAGCGTCATGCGCCGCGACGCCACCCACCTGGCGCAGGTCGCCGACCCGGCCGGCCGGGTCCTGGGCCTGGTCGCCCTGGAGGACGTCCTGGAGATGCTGGTCGGCGAGGTCCGCGACCCCGCCCACCGCACCTACGCGCGCAGCGCCTAGCGAGCCGCGCGCACCACCGTCCGGAGCACGGTCCGGGCCCCCTACACCGGGGGCTCGGACCGTCCCGGGCCGTCGGGTCCGCGCCCCGACAGGACCTCCCCGTACGCCTGCATCAGGTCGGCCAGCCGCAAAGTCGCCAGGTCGTCCCGCGAGGGCTCACCGGAGAACCCCGCCAGCCGCAGGTCCCGGTACGCGCAGCTCTTCTCGTACAGCGTCCGCAGGAACCGCCCGTTGCCGAGCTCGTCGATCCAGCCCTGCTCCACCACGTGCCCGCTGACGCTGCGCAGCTCCTCCAGGGCCTCCTCGTCCCACCGGTCCCCGTTCGCGTCGGCCAGCACCCCGCCGATCGAGGTCAGCTCCGCGGGACGGTAGCTCGGGAAGTCCACCCGGGTGGTGAACCGCGAGGACAGCCCCGGATTGGCGGCCAGCAGCCGGTCCATCCCCGCCGGGTAGCCGGCCAGGATCACCACCAGGTGGTCCCGGTTGTCCTCGGCCCGCTTGAGCAGCACCTGGAGGGCCTCGTCCCCGTACGCGTCGCCCTTGCTGTAGCCCGAGTTGGACAGGCTGTACGCCTCGTCCACGAACAGCACCCCGCCGATCGCCGAGTCGATCAGCTCGTTCGCCTTGACGGCGGTCTGCCCCAGGAACTCCCCGACCAGATCCGCCCGTTGCGCCTCCACCAGATGGTCGCCGCCCAGCAGCCCGAGCGCGTAGAACACCCGGCCCAGGATCCGGGCCACCGTGGTCTTGCCGGTGCCCGAGGGTCCCGAGAAGACGAAGTGCCGCTTCGGCGGCTGTACCGGCAGCCCCTGGGCCGCCCGCAGCCGGGCCATGTGCAGCTGCGCCGACAGGGCCTTCACCTGCCGCTTCACCGGCTCCAGGCCCACCATCCGCTCCAGCTCGGCCAGCGCCTCGGCCAGCGCCCGCGGGTCGGCGGGCCCGGTCGGCAGCCCCGACGGGGAACCCTGCGCGGGCAGGGACACCTTGTGCCGTACGCCGTCCGGCCGCCCCGAGCCCCCGCCGACCGGGCCGAAGCGCTGGTCAACCGGCTCCCCGGGCGTCGGCGGATCCGGATCCACCTGCCCGTCCGCGGCGATGTCCTGCACGGGCCCGCCGCCCCCGCCGCCCAGCGCCACCGCCGTGTAGTCCCCGCCGAGGGAGGACAGCCCGTGCCCGGCGAAGCCCTCGGCGCTGTGCCCGCCGTAGCCGGCGTACCCGGCCATGTCGTCGGGGTCGCTGCTGTCCGCGATGGCCGTCAGCCGGGCCGCCGTGTCCATGAACGCCGGATCCACCCGGTGCACCGCCCGGTACAGCGGCAGGGCCGCCGCGCTGCGCCCCGTCCCCTCGTGCGCCCGCGCCAGCCAGTACCGCAGTTCCTTGCGCTGCGGCTGCTCGCTGCGGCAGCGCATCAGTGCCGCCGAGAGCATCGGCTCCGCCTGCCCGTACATCTCCAGCCGGACCCGGGCCATCCCGCCGAAGAGCCCCGCCTCGATCCCCAGCAGCGGATCGTCCACCAGCGGCTCGGTCTGCCGTACGAGCTGTTCCCAGTCCTTGACCAGGTAGGCGCGGCAGGCGTGCAGGAACCGGACCTGCGGGTCGGTGTCCACCGGCGGCAGGGCGGCCAGCGCCTGGTCCAGCTCGGGGACGTGCCGCCCGTCCAGCCAGTGCGAGGCGTGGGCCAGCAGCAGGTCCCGTCGGCTCTCCAGGACCGGCTGTACCCACCAGCCCAGCCAGTACCAGGAGTTGATGGTCCTCCGGTGCCGGGCCCGCTGCTCGCCGAAGCGGTCGCGGTGGGCGTACATCCGCAATAACGCGTTGGTCGTGTCCACCCGCAGCGCGTGCAGGCCCAGCCAGGCGTCGGCCATGGCGGGATCGAGCCTGACGGCCGCCCGGAACTCCTCCTCGGCCTGCGGGTACGCGCCCATCGTGCAGGCGTCCACCCCGCGCAGCCAGGCGAGTTCGGCCGGGGCGTGTGCGCTGCCCGGCATGCCGAAGTCCATCACATCCCCCACAAGCCAGCCCCGTGGTGCGCGGAACACTCCGTGCCGCGCACATGAGTTGTCCACCCCGCCGATGAAATCAGGGCTGCATCGTACCCGCGGGGACGCACCTTACCCAGGGTGCGGTGGGCACGGGTCGTGGGTGAGCCCCCGGGGCGCGGGGTGACTCAGGGTGAAGGAGGGCGGGTGGGGCGGCGCGCTCCGGGCCCCTCCGGAGCCGGAACGGGGCAGAGCGGAGCCCCCGATCACGGGGGAACAATCGGGGGCTCCGCGTCCGCGGCGGCCTTCGCAGACCGCGCATTCAGAACGTAAGGCCGTTCGCGGGGCCCGGTCAAGCGGCTCGGAGCAGGCCCGCGCGGGTCCTTGCGCGAGGGCGCTCAGGCCTGGGGGAGTCCGTCACGTTCGGTGACGGACAGGCCGGTTCCGGAGGTCGCAGGGGCCCCGGAAGTCCACTCGTATCCCGTACCACTCTGGTGTACCAGAGTGTCCGCGAAGGGGCGCGAAGGGTCGCCGGAGAAGTGCGCGAGCTCCGCGCGCTCCCACCCGTCCCAGAAGTCGGAGAGTTCGCGCCCGTCCCGCTGCCGGCCCCGGCCCCAGGACTGCTCCCGGGGGGTCTCCATCCACAGCAGCCGCGCCAGGTGCGGCCGCAGCGCCCGCCGGCCGGCCCCGACGCCCTCGACGAGCAGCACGGGCGCCGGTTCCAGGACCCGCGGGGGCCCGAAGCGGCGTTCCACCCAGTCGTACGGGGTCCAGTGCGCGGCCCGGCCCGCGGCGAGCGGCTCCAGCACCTGGGAGCGCAGCCGCCCCGGCCAGCCGAACGGCTCCTCGTGGGTGGCCACGTCGTCCAGCCGCAGCACCGGCGCCCCGCCCAGGGCCCCCGCCAGGCGCCCGGCGAAGGTGCTCTTGCCGGAGCCGGCGTGCCCGTCGATCCCGATCAGCCGGACCGGTCCGAGGGAGGGGGACAGGGCGGCGAGCTCCCGCGCGAGCGATTCGAGTGACTGCTGTGGCTCCACCCGGCCAGCGTACGGCCCGCCCCCGAGTCGCCCACGACACGGACCCGGGGCTTCGCCGCCGCACGGCCGGGAACTGGAAGGGTGGACGAGTCGATCCACCGTTCCGACCCCTGGGGGCCCCGCAGATGACCGCACCCACCCCGCGCCGGGCCCTCCTGGCCGTCGCCCTCGCCGCCGCCACCGCGGCCACCCTGCCCACGGGCCGCGCCACCGCCGCTCCGGACCCCCGCCCCGGCTCCGGAGCGGGTTCCCTCCCCGGCGGCGGAGGGGCTCCGGGCCGGCCGGTCGACAACCGGTTCTGGTACGCGTACGGGCACTGGCAGGCCGGCACCCACGGGGGCACCACGGCCGTCCCGGGCACCCGCCCCGGCCTGGAGATCGCCGCCGCGGCGGGCCGCACCGAGTACACCGACCCCCACACGGGGCGCCGGGCCGTCTGGGAGCACGCCACCTGGACCTCTCCGGTGCACCGCTCCACCGTCCCCGCCACCGAGGTCATCGCCTCCTGGAACGCCCGCACCCCGGCCGGTACCTGGATCCAGACCGAGCTGCGCGGCACCTACACCGACGGCACCGTCACCCCCTGGTACGTGATGGGCCGCTGGGCCTCCGGGGACGGCGACGTCCGCCGCACCTCCGTCGACGGCCAGACCGACGGCCGCAGCACCGTGTGGACCGACACCCTGGCCGTGGACCACCCCGGGACTGGACCGCGCATCACCGCCTGGCAGCTGCGCGTCACCCTGTACCGCGAGCCGGGCGCGAGCCGGGGCCCCACGGTCTGGCTGGCCGGGGCCATGGCCTCGGACGTCCCCGACCGCTTCACGGTCCCCGCCTCCACCCCCTCGGGCACCGCCCACGAACTGAAGGTGCCGCGCTACTCCCAGGAGGTCCACGCGGGCCAGTACCCGGAGTACGACAACGGCGGCGAGGCCTGGTGCAGCCCCACGTCCTCGCAGATGACCGTGGAGTTCTGGGGCGGGAAACCCGGCGCGGCCTCCCTGTCCTGGGTCGATCCCGCGTACGCCGACCCCCAGGTCTGCCACGCCGCCCGCTCCACCTACGACGCCGCCTACAAGGGGTGCGGCAACTGGCCCTTCAACGCCGCCTACGCCGCCACCTACCCGGGCCTCGCCGGGGTGGTCACCCGGCTCGGCTCCCTGGCCGACCTGGAGACCCTGGTCCGGGCCGGCATCCCGGTGATCACGTCGCAGTCCTTCCGCGCGGAGGAACTGACCGGCGCGGGCTACGGCACCGCCGGCCACCTCATGACGGTGATCGGCTTCACCGCCGCCGGGGACGTGATCGCCAACGACCCCAACTCGGCCGACAACGCCGGCGTCCGCCGGGTCTACCGGCGCCGCGAATGGGAGGACATCTGGCTCCGCACCAAGCGTCACGACGCCGCGGGGAAGACCGTGTCCGGCAGCGGCGGCATCTGCTACCTCTACGGGCCGGCGGCGCCGGGCCGCGACCGGGTCGCCGCTCTGAAGGCGGTGGGCGTGCTGTGAAAATCCCGCCGCTCGGCAGGGCTTAACGGGTCGAATCTGGGCATAAGGGCCATATAAGGCTTCTCATAGGAGGCAGCCCACCATGACCACCCATTCGAGCATCGAACATCACCCGGACCTTGCCGAGATGCGGACTCGGTTCGAGCGGGTGACGAGCACCCCCGCCGCGCAGGCCGTGGAGGCGCTGGCCCTGATCACGGGCCTGTACCTGGCGGCCTCGCCGTGGATCGCCGGGTTCAGCGTGCTGGGCCCGATCGCCGTCAACAACCTGATCGCCGGCCTCGCCTTCTGCCTGTGCATGGGCGGGCTGGGATCGGCGTACGAGCGCACGCACGCGATGGCCTGGACGGCCGTGGCGATCGGCGCCTGGACGATCGTGGCCCCCTGGGTCATCGCCGGACCGATGGACGTCCCCCGCACCATCGTCAGCAACGTGATCACCGGCGCGGTCGCCCTCTGCCTCGGCCTGGCCATGATGGCCATGGCCGGTGACCGGCGCACCCGCGACACCTGACCGCAGGCGAGCCACGCACCGCCGGGCCCCGGGACCGCTCCGCACCGAGGAGGGTTCCGGGCCCGGCGGTGTGACGCGTGCCACCGGTGACCCTCGTCATCTACCGCGAATGCCGCGAACGCTGGCACATTGGACGGTATGACCGCACACACCGCCGCCCTGTCCGCCCGCGCTCGGGCCCGCAGCCTCGTCGGCACCGGGGGGCCCAAGGGAGACTCCTCCTGGCTGGAGCACGTGCTCGGCTGGATCCTCGTGGTCGTCGTGGCCATGCTCGTCACCCGGCTCGGCTGGTTCTGACCGCCCGTCCCGCTCGCGCCATCCGCGCCCCCCGCCCCGCTCGCCGCCGCCATCCTCGGCGGCAGTCCGCCCCGGAAGCCCGCCGGGCGGCTCTGCCATACTGCGATCCTGTGGCAGTTCGAGGCTGGGGCCGGATTTGAATCATAGTCAACAGCGTGGTGCCACCGGCCGTTCGCAGGTCCGCAGGGCCGAACTCATCGCGATCGGGCGGAAGTTGTTCGCCGACACCTCGTACGACGCCCTCTCCGTGGACGACATCGCCCAGCAGGCGGGCGTCGCCAAGGGGCTCATCTACTACTACTTCAAGAGCAAGCGCGGCTATTACCTCGCGATCGTCGAGGACTCGGTCGCCGAACTCGTCGCCCGCGCCACCGGCGAGCCGGACCTGCCGGGCGCCGAGCGGGTCCGCCGCACGATCGACGGCTACCTCCACTACGCCGAGCACCACCACGCCGCCTACCGGACCATCGTCACCGGCGGGGTCGGTTCCGACGCCGAGGTGCTGGCCATCCGGGACGGGGTCCGCGAGGAGCTCGTGGCCGCGATCGCCGAGGGCGCGTACGGGCGCCGCACGGTCCCGCCGCTCGCCCGCCTCGCCCTGGTCGGCTGGCTCTCCGGGGTGGAGGGCGCCACCCTCGACTGGATCGGCTCGGCCGGCGCCGAGGGGCAGCCCGAGCGGCCGGCGCTCGCCGCGCTGCTGGTGCGGCAGCTGCGCGCGACACTGACGGTGATCGAGGAGTTCGTCCCGGAGTGCACCGCGCCTCCGGCCGCCTCCGACGGGCCCACGAGCCCGCCCGACGATCATCGCGATCGGGTCCCGGTGACGGAAAGCGCCTGATCGGGCATACTCAACCCGCCGCAGCCTCTGATCGAGCCCTTCCGTGATCCGGGAGGGCAGCATCGGCTGTGAGTACCGAGACCCGGCGGCGCGTCCCACACCTCACGCGTCGTCGCCGTGCCCGACGAGGGAGGAGAGCGCCGCCATGACCGACCGCGCCCCGCAGCCGGTGGACCGTCAGCTGCCCACCGAGGAGTCCCGGGACCTCCTCATGCTCGTACGCGAGATCGCCCAGCGCGAGATCCGTCCCCGGGCCGCCGACGAGGAGGAGACCGGCCGGTTCCCCCGCGAGGTCTTCACCCTGCTGTCGGAGTCCGGGCTGCTGGGACTTCCCTACGCGGGTGAGTCCGGCGGCGGTGACCAGCCCTACGAGGTCTACCTCCAGGTCCTGGAGGAGCTCGCGGCCGCCCGCCTGACCGTCGGGCTCGGCGTCAGCGTGCACTCGCTGGCCTGCCACGGCCTGGCCGCGTACGGCACCAAGGAGCAGCAGGCCGCCCACCTGCCCGACATGCTCGGCGGCGGGCTGCTCGGCGCGTACTGCCTGTCCGAGCCGGCGGCCGGCTCCGACGCCGCCTCGCTGACCACCAAGGCGGTCCGTGACGGCGACGACTGGCTGATCACCGGCACCAAGGCCTGGATCACCCACGGCGGGGTCGCCGACTTCTACACCGTCCTCGCGCGCACCGGGGCCCCCGGCGCCAAGGGGATCACCGCCTTCCTCGTCCCGGGCGACGCCCCGGGTCTGACGGCCGCGGTCCCCGAGAAGAAGATGGGCATGAAGGGCTCGCCCACCGCCCAGCTGCACTTCGACGGCGTGCGCGTCCCCGACACCCGGCGCATCGGCGAGGAGGGCCAGGGCTTCACCATCGCCCTCGCCGCCCTCGACGCCGGCCGGCTCGGGATCGCGGCCTGCGCGATAGGAGTGGCCCAGGCGGCCCTCGACGAGGCCCTCGCCTACGCCCTCGGCCGCAAGCAGTTCGGCCACCCGATCGCCGACTTCCAGGGCCTGCGCTTCATGCTGGCCGACATGGCCACCAAGATCGAGGCGGGCCGGGCGCTGTACCTCGCGGCGGCGCGGCTGCGGGACGCGGGCAAGCCGTTCTCCCGGCAGGCGGCGATGGCCAAGCTGTTCTGCACGGACGCGGCCATGGCCGTCACCACGGACGCGGTGCAGGTGCTCGGCGGCTACGGCTACACGGCGGACTTCCCGGTGGAGCGCCTCATGCGCGAGGCGAAGGTGCTCCAGATCGTGGAGGGCACCAACCAGATCCAGCGCATGGTCATCGCCCGCCACCTGGCCGGCCCCGAGAGCCGCTGAACGGCCCGGTGTGGAGTTCCTCGTCCGCCCGGTCCTGACCGACGCCGAGCTGAACGGCCTGTTCGCCGCCGCCTGGCCCGGACACCGGACCGTGTCCTTCGCGCCGGTGCTGGAACGCAGCCTGGCCTGGGTCGCCGCCCGTGAGGACGGCCGCCTGGTCGGCTATGTCAACGTCGCCTGGGACGGAGGCGTGCACGCCTTCGTCCTCGACACCACGGTGCACCCGGACCTGCGGCGGTCCGGGCTCGGGGTCCGCCTGGTGCGGGCGGCCGCCGACGCTGCGCGGGAGCGCGGCGCGCAGTGGCTGCACGTCGACTACGAACCGCACCTCGAACCCTTCTACGCGGCCTGCGGCTTCCGCCCGACCGCGGCGGGGCTGCTGGCGCTCTGAACCCGCTCAGGGGCTGCCGTAGAGGGGGCCGTTCGGCCAGATGGGGGAGGAGGCGATCCGGGACCACTCCGGGTCGCGCCGCCCCGGCAGCGTCCGGCCGTCGGCGGCCCAGCGCGCGAGCAGGGCGTCGTAGATCGGCGGGTCGGGATGCCGCTGCCGCGGGGGCTGCTGCCGCTCCGTCGTCCGCTCGGAGGGCCGGTCGGCCGGCCGGTCGAACTGCTGAACCGATTCTTCGGCGCCGGGGGGAGTGGGGCGCCGCCGGCGCCCCACTCTCGACGCGGGCGTCTCCACAGTGGTCATGCACGGCCAACGCGGCACCGGGAGTGCGAGTAACCCTCTCCCGCCCGCGCCCATCCGTTCGATCCTTCCCACGGTCTGAGTGATCCCGCGCGTGCCGGAGACCAGGTCCTGATGCGTACGCGCCACGTCGTACCCGTCGCCCCGGCCGCCACCGCGCTCCTCGCCCTCACCGGCTGTTTCGCCGGCGAGTCCGTCAAGGCCGTCCGCGCCGCCCTGCGGGGGCGGGAGTGGATCCGGCCGTGCCCGGGGCCCGCGGCGTGGCCCGGCGTGCCGAGCTGTCAGGATGTGCCACAACCCTGGTCGCACACCCAGTTTCTGACGTACCGTCATATCCGCTCAGCCGCCGCCCACCCCTGCGCCCAGGAGGTTTGCCGTGCCCGCGGACCGCCCCGTTCCCCTCGACGAATACCCCATCCACCAGGCCCCCCTGTCGATGAAGCACCTCGTCACCGGCGACCGCAACGCCTACGACCGCTGCATCTTCCACGTCTTCGACCACACCGGCCGCGCCGTCCTCATCCTCGGCCTCGGCGTCTACCCCAACACCGGCGTCATCGACGCCTACGCCACCCTCCGCCTCGGCGGCGAACTCCTCGCCGTCCGCGCCTCCGACGCCCTCACCGACGACCGGATGAACCTCTCCGTCGGACCCCTGTCGATCACCGTCGACGCCCCCCTCCGCCGGCTCACCCTGCGCTGCGACCCCGACCCCGACGACCCGCACGGACTCTCGTACGACCTCACCTGGACCGCGGCCTTCCCCGCCGTCTGGGAACCCCACCACATCCAACGCCGCGGCGACCGCCTCATGCTGGAGGGCCGCCGCTTCGTCCAGGCCGGCCAGGTCACCGGCACCCTCCGCGCCGGGGGAGAGGAGTTCACCCTCACCCCCGGCGAATGGACCGGAACCCGCGACCGCAGCTGGGGCGTGCGCCCCATCCCCGGCGAGGACGGCGGCCGGGCCGCCGAGGAACACCGCCCCGAGGGCTTCCACTGGCTCTGGATCCCCGTCCGGTTCGAGGACCGCTTCCTCATGGTCATCGCCCAGGAGGACGCCGACGGCCACCGCACCCTGAACGAGGCCGTCCAGGTCTTCCCCGAGGACAGCGGCCGCCACGACGTCCAGCTCGGCTGGCCCCAGACGGAGATCCGCTACCGGCCCGGCACCCGCCACCCCGAGAGCGCGGTCGTCCACCTCACCGACCCCTCCCGCAAGCCCCTGGAACTCGGCGTGGAGATCCTCGCCTCCTCCCCGCTCGCCGTCGGCGCCGGCTACCCGCCCGCCACCGACTGGCAGCACGGCAGCTGGCAGGGCCGCGGCTGGACCGACCGCCGCGTCTACGACCTCACCGACCCCGCCGCCCACCCCATGGCCGCCTTCGGGGTCACCGACCACGCGGCCCGCTTCACCCTGGAGGGCCGCACCGGATTCGGCATCTTCGAACACGGCAGCTTCGGYCGCCACGACCCCAGCGGTTTCGCCGACTACTCCTCCGTCGCCCCGCACTGAAGGAGCCCGCCCATGGCCACGGCACCACGCCCGCGCACCTCCACCCGCGAACCCGCGGAACTCGGCCGCCGCCTCGCGTCCTGGCTCGACCGCCACCTGCCCGGGGCGGAGGTGACCCACGCCTCCGTCCCCGCCTCCAACGGCATGTCCAGCGAGACCCTGCTCTTCGACATCGAGCACCCGGACGCGCCCGTCCGCGGCTGCGCCCTGCGCCTGGCCGCCGACCCGGCCGCCTACACGGTCTTCCCCTCCTACGACATGCCGCGCCAGCACCGCGTGATGAGCCTGGTCGCCGCGCACACCGACCTGCCCGTACCGCGCGTGCTGTGGCTGGAGGAGGACCCGGCCCCGCTCGGGGCGCCGTTCTTCGTCATGGCCCGCGCCGAGGGGCGCGTACCGCCCGACGTCATGCCCTACACCTACGAGGGGAACTGGCTGCACGCCGCCACCGACGCCGAACGCGCCGCGCTCCAGGACGCCAGCGTCCGCCTGCTGGCCCGGCTCCACGACCAGTTCCCCGCCAAGGAGGCGGAGTTCCTGCTCCCGGCCGGCGAGGGCAGCCCGCTGCGCCGCCACGTCGACGCCCAGCGCGCCTACTACACCTGGGTCGTGTCCGGACTGTCCCGTTCACCCCTGCTGGAACGCGCCTTCGACCGGCTGGAGGAACTCTGGCCGGCCGACGAGGGCGAACCCGTCCTGAACTGGGGCGACGCCCGCATCGGCAACGTCGTCTACGACGGCTTCGAGCCGGTCGCGGTCCTCGACTGGGAAATGGCCGCCTACGCCCCCCGCGAGGTCGACCTGGGCTGGACCGTCTACCTGCACCGCTTCTTCCAGGACCTGACCGTCGGCTTCGGCCAGAGCGGCCTGCCGGACTTCCTGCGCCGCGAAGACCTGGAACGCCGGTACGCGGAACTCACCGGGCACACCCCGCGGGACATGGAGTTCCACACCCTCTACGCCGCCCTGCGGCACGGGATCGTCATGCTGCGCATCGCCTACCGGCAGGCGCACTTCGGGGAGGTCGAGGTCCCCGCCGATCCGGACGGCCTGATCCTGCACCACGGCAGCCTCGCCGCCATGGTGCAGGGCACCTACTGGTAGCCGGTGTCTCAGGCGGCCTGCGCGTGCTGACGCATCTGCGGCAGCGGGGCCGCCGCCGCCCGGACGGGACGCGAGCCCGGACCGCCGACGTGCGAGAAGGGCTGCGTCCGCCAGTCGAGACCCTGCGGCAGGTCGAAGTGGACCACTTCGAGCTCCGGCCCCTCGGGCTGGAGCACGCCCACCGTCGGCAGCGCGTCCGCGACCGGCCGGCCGGTGCCGGCGCACACCGTGAGCCCGAACGGGTTCCACGGGCTCAGGCACAGCGCGTGCTGCGGCAGGTGCTCCTCGTCCGCGACGAGTGCGATCGACTGCCCGCAGTCGGGGCAGATCGCGTGGTGGATCTCGAACCCCTCCGCTTCGTCGAGGTACTCCTCGTCGTCCGCGTACGCGGTCTCGATCAGTTCCAGGGGCTCCGGTTCGGTGCGACCGGCGCGCTTGGTGTTCAGCATGGATGTACTCCCCCTTGGGTGGGCCGGGCGGGCAGGTTCTTCGGCCACGGCCACACCAAGCACTTCCCGCCGCGCGGCACGAGTAACCACGACGGCCCGCCGTACGCCCCTCCACCCCTGTGGCTTTGGTCACATGCCCGGTGCAGGTGCCGGTTCCCGTGGCACTTCGGCGTGGACACCGCTGTGCCTGGAGCGGCTCTGGGCAATAGGTTGAGCGGCTATGAGCGCAATGGAGGAGCTGGACCGCCAGATCGTGGATCTGCTGGTGCGGGACGGTCGGATGAGCTACACGGACCTGGGCAAGGCCACGGGACTGTCCACATCGGCCGTCCACCAGCGGGTACGCCGGCTGGAGCAGCGCGGAGTGATCCGCGGCTACGCGGCCGTGGTCGACCCCGAGGCCGTCGGGCTGCCCCTGACCGCCTTCATCTCGGTCAAGCCGTTCGACCCCAGTGCCCCCGACGACATCGCCGAGCGGCTGGCCGGGGTACCCGAGATCGAGGCCTGTCACAGCGTCGCCGGAGACGAGAACTACATCCTGAAGGTACGGGTGGCCACGCCCCTCGAACTGGAGGACCTGCTGGGCCGCCTGCGCGCCCTGGCCCACGTCTCGACCCGCACGACCGTGGTCCTCTCCACCCCCTACGAGGCGCGCCCCCCGCGCATCTGACCTCCTGACGCGCCGCTCGCGCGGCTCGGCCACAGGCGGCCCCTCCCCGGCTTCGCGCCGCTGCTCCGGACTCCGTCCGGCGGCTTCCCGGAGCGTCCGGCGGCGTGGGGAGCGGCGCCCCGCGGCCGACCCGCGTCCGGGCGCGGCGGCCGCAGGGGCGAGACTAGGGCCCATGACCGACCGCACCGCCCGCTCCGCCGACGCCGCCGGAGCCCCCGAGGCCGCCCCCGCCCGTACCGTCCTGCTGCGCGGGGGAGAGGTGCACAGCCCCGCCGACCCCTTCGCCACCGCGATGGTCGTCGAACGCGGACACGTCGCCTGGGTGGGCTCCGAAGGGGCCGCCGACGCCTTCGCGCGGGGCGTGGACGAGGTCGTCGACCTCGACGGGGCGCTCGTCACCCCGGCCTTCACCGACGCCCACATCCACACCACCTCCGCCGGCCTCGCCCTCACCGGCCTGGACCTGACCGGTGCCCGCACCCTGTCCGAGGCGCTGGGGCTGGTCCGCGCGTACGCCGCCCGCCGTCCCGCCGACCGGGTGCTCCTGGGCCACGGCTGGGACGCGGCCCGCTGGCCCGAGCGGCGGGCCCCGCGCCGGGCCGAACTGGACGAGGCCGCCGGGGGGCGGCCGCTCTACCTCAGCCGCGTCGACGTCCACTCCGCCGTGGTCACCACCGCCCTGCTGGACCTCGTCCCCGCCGTCCGCGCGCGCGGCGACGAGCCGCTCACCCGGGACGACCACCACGCCGTGCGGCGGGCCGCCTTCGACGCCGTCACCCCCGCCCAGCGCGCCGAGGCCCAGCGGGCCGCACTGGACCGGGCCGCCTCCCTCGGCATCGGCTCCGTGCACGAGTGCGGCGGTCCGGACATCTCCTCCGCCGAGGACTTCACCGCCCTGCTCGACCTGGCCGGGCAGCGGCCCGGACCGCGCGTCTTCGGCTACTGGGCCGACCGGGACCTCGGCCTCGCCCGGGAACTCGGCGCGGTCGGCGCCGCCGGCGACCTCTTCGTGGACGGCGCGCTCGGCTCGCACACCGCCTGCCTGCACGCCCCGTACGCCGACGCGGCCCACACCGGGACCGAGTACCTGGACGCGCGGGCCGTCGCCGAGCACGTGGCCGGCTGCACCGAGGCGGGGCTCCAGGCCGGGTTCCACGCCATCGGGGACGCCGCCGTCTCCGCCGTCGTCGAAGGGGTCCGGGCCGCCGCCGGGAAGGTCGGCCTCGAACGGGTCCGGGCCGCCCGGCACCGCGTCGAGCACGCCGAGATGATGACCCCGGACACCATCGCCGCCTTCGCGGAGCTGGGCCTGACCGCCTCCGTGCAGCCCGCCTTCGACGCCGCCTGGGGCGGGGACGAGGGCATGTACGCGGACCGCCTCGGCGTCGAGCGCGCCCGCACCCTCAACCCGTACGCCGCCATGCTCAAGGCCGGGGTCGCGCTGGCCTTCGGCTCGGACGCGCCCGTCACCCCGCTCGACCCCTGGGGCACCGTCCGCGCGGCCGCCTTCCACCGCACCCCCGGGCACCGGATCTCCGTACGGGCAGCCTTCGCCGCCCACACCCGGGGCGGCTGGCGGGCCCTGGGCCGGGACGACGCGGGCACCCTCGTACCCGGCGCCCCCGCCGACTACGCCGTCTGGCAGACCGGGGAACTCGTGGTCCAGGCCCCCGACGACCGGGTCGCCCGCTGGTCCACCGACCCGCGCTCCGGCACGCCCGGACTGCCCGATCTGAGCCCCGGCCGTGAGCTGCCGGTGTGCCTGGCGACGGTGGTCGGCGGCCGGGAGGTATTCGTACGGCCACAGGGGTGATCCCCCCGGCCTCGGCTCGGTACGGGCGGCCGGACCCGGATAGGTTCGGCCGGGTCCACCACAGGACGTCCGGGCCGGCCGGATCCGGCTCACCGCACCCGCGCCTCGGGGGCGAGGGAAGGTTTCGCCGGGATGGGAGGCCGGACGGCGGTCCCGTACTCCGCGCGAGCTCGGGAGAGGGTGGTCCCGGATCGGGGCCCGGCTGTCCAGTAGACAACGGTCACGGCGGCCCGCAGCCAGCGGGAGCCGGTCCGGCCCGAAGGACCGCCGGCCCCGATCGCTGTTCTAAAATCGTCCTGCTGTGACGGGACGGACGAGGCCGACCGGTCGAGGAACACGCAAGGGGACCCAGTGAGCGACGGCGGACAGCGGAGCTACGGACCGCTCGGCACCACGCTGGTGATCATTCCGACGTACAACGAGGCCGAGAACATCGGCCTGATCGTCGGCCGGGTGCGCGCCGCCGTGCCCGAGGCGCACATCCTCGTCGCCGACGACAACAGCCCCGACGGCACGGGCAAGCTCGCCGACGGGCTGGCCTCCGCCGACGACCACGTGCACGTCATGCACCGCGAGGGCAAGGAAGGCCTCGGCGCCGCCTACCTCGCGGGCTTCGCCTGGGGCCTGGAGCACGGCTACGGGGTCCTCGTCGAGATGGACGCCGACGGCTCCCACCGGCCCGAGGAACTGCCCCGCCTGCTCACCGCCCTGACCGGCGCCGACCTCGTGCTCGGCTCCCGCTGGGTGCCGGGCGGCCGGGTCGTGAACTGGCCCAAGAGCCGCGAGTTCCTCTCCCGCGGCGGCTCCACCTACTCCCGCCTGATGCTGGGCGTCCCGATCCGCGACGTCACCGGCGGCTACCGCGCCTTCCGCCGGGAGACCCTGGAGGGCCTGGGCCTGGACGAGGTGGCGTCGGCCGGGTACTGCTTCCAGGTCGATCTGGCCCGCCGGGCCGTCGGCAAGGGCTTCCGCGTGGTGGAGGTGCCCATCACCTTCGTGGAGCGCGAGCTCGGCGACAGCAAGATGAGCAAGGACATCGTGGTCGAGGCCCTGTGGCGGGTCACCCAGTGGGGCCTGCGGGAACGCGCCGCCAGGCTCACCGGCAAGCGCCCCGTCCGACCCGCCGGGCACTGACCCGCCGGCCCCGGACCCCCTAGGGGATGTCCGGTACCTCCGACTGAGGCCGCTTTTAACCCGGACCGGGCACACTGGACGGTATGACGACCGGCACTGGTTCTTTGAGGACCGGCACATCTACGGCCCCTCGACGGCGCTCACCCGCCCGTACCTTCCTTCCCCTGGCGGTAGCCGCCTGGCTCATCCTGGAGATCTGGCTGCTCGGCCTGGTCGCGGGAGCGGCCGGCGGGGTGACCGTCGCCGCGTTGCTCGCGGGCGGGCTGGTGCTCGGCGTGGTGGTCATCAAGCGCGCCGGGCGGCGGGCCTTCAAGAACCTCACCGAGACCTTCCAGCAGGCCCAGGCGCAGGCGATGGCCGGCGAGGTGCCGACCCCGCAGACGCCCAAGGGCTCGGGCAACGGCCTGATGATGCTGGCCGGGCTGCTCCTGATCGTGCCCGGCCTGCTCTCCGACGTGGCCGGCCTGCTCCTGCTGCTGCCGCCCGTACGCGCCTTCGTGGCCCGCAGGGCCGGGCGCAGCCTGGAGCGCAGGATGGCCGCGGCCGCCCCCGGCGGCTTCGGCGACGCCTTCACGCAGGCCCGGATCCACTACCCCGACGGCAAGGTCGTCCAGGGCGAGGTCATCCGGGAGGACCGGCCCTCGGGCGGCCCGGACGCCGACCGGCGACCGCCGCTCACCCCGTGACGGGAGAGACCAGGAACACGCAATAAGCCGAGGGGCCCCGCCACATCGGATGCACGGCAATGTTCATGGCGCCGGAACGCAGGACCGCCAGCCTTTCGGCCAGCACTTCCTCCAGCTCCTCGCGGGTGCGTCGCTCCATGAGCATGTCCCAGTGCGTTCGCGCAGGCTTGCCCTTCTTCTCTTCGGGCCCGTCCCCGTCCACCAGGAGTGCCATGGCGCCGCACGCCTTGCACTCCCACTCCGGCGGAATTTCTGCCTCAACCGAGAACGGCATCTCAAATCGATGTCCGTTCTGGCATGCGTACTCCACCGCCTGGCGCGGGGCCAGATCGATGCCGCGGTCCGTCTCGTAGCTGGTAACCACGAGCCGCGTACCGCGGAGAGCTCGCTCACTCATGAATCGTGCCTCCCGGGCTTGTCGCCCACAGGACAGGTGTCGCTGTCGTCGTCATCCGGTCAACGTCCGGTCGGCGGTATAGATTCCCGCTCCGGGTCATGCGTCGCCCGTCGTGCCGCCCCTTGTTGTACCCACCAATGCCCGTTTTGTCACATCTGGCAGCAGATGTCACCCAACGTCCACGCTGTGCGCGTGCGCAGTAACGGTCCGCCTGGCAGGCCAAAGGCGTACACTACCGGCCCTTTGCTTCAACGTCGAAATTCGTTCGGAATTCGTTCGTGGGTCCGGGGCCCTCCGGGGCCGGATCCGGCCCCGGAGCGCGCTCAGACGCGCAGGGGAACAGGATTCCCCGCCGCCTCCACCGCGCGCCGCACCGGCACCCGCGCGAGCAGCACGAAACCCAGTGCGAAGAAGACCACCAACGAGATGATCGCGTCCCGGTAGCTGCCGGTGAGCTGGTACGTCAGGCCGAAGACCAGGGGTCCCACCCAGCTCAGCCCGCGGTCGCTCATCTCGTAGGCGGAGAAGTACTCGGCCTCCTTGCCCGCCGGCACCAGGTGCGAGAACAGCGAGCGCGACAGCGCCTGACTGCCGCCCAGCACCAGCCCGATCATCGCGGCGAGGGCGAAGAACCACACCGGCGTCCGGGCCGGCAGGAAGTATCCCGCCGCGAGCGTGAGGGCCCAGGCGGCCAGCGAGCCGAGGATCGTCCGCTTCGCCCCGTACGAGACGGCCAGCCGGCCCATCGCCAGCGCGCCGGCCACCGCCAGCACCTGGACCAGCAGCACCGCCACGATCAGCGTGGACTGCTCCAGCTCCAGCTCCTCCGAGCCGTACACCGACGCCTGGGAGATCACGGTCTGCACGCCGTCGTTGTAGATCAGGTACGCCAGCAGGAAGGACAGCGTCAGCGGATAGCGCCGCATGTCCTTCAAGGTCGTCACCAGCTGCTTCCACCCGCTGACGGCCGGACCCGCGCCCGCCTCCCGCACCACCGTCCGGTCCCGGAGCCGGCGCAGCGGGATCACCGTGAAGGCGCCCCACCACAGCCCCGCGGACGCCAGGCAGATCCGGACGGCCGTGCCCTCGGAGAGCCCGAAGGAGTCGTGGCCCTGGAACAGCACCAGGTTCAGCACCAGCACCAGCGCGCCCGAGGTGTAGCCGAAGGCCCAGCCTCGCGAGGAGACGGTGTCCCGCTCGTCCGGGGTGGAGATCTGCGGCAGGTAGGCGTTGTAGAGCACCATCGACAGCGAGAGCGAGGCGTTCGCCACGACCAGCAGCAGCCCGCCCAGCAGGTAGCGGTCGCCGCCGAGGAAGAACATCCCGGCCGTCGCCGTGGCCCCCGTGTACGCGGCCGCCGCCAGCAGCGGCTTCTTGCGGCCCGTCCGGTCCGCCACGGCCCCGACCAGCGGCATGATCAGCACCGCCACGATCACCGAGGCCGACACGGCGTAGGCGAAGTAGGCGCCGGCCCGGACCGGGATCCCCAGCGGGTGGACGTAGCCCTCGGCGTCCGCCGCGGCCTTGGCCACGGCGGTCAGGTACGGGCCGAGGAACACCGTGAGCACGCTCGTCGAGTACACCGAGCAGGCGAAGTCGTAGAAGTACCAGCCGTGCTGTTCCCGCCGGCGCGCGACGGCTCTGCCGTCGTCCTCGCCGGATTCCGCTTGTGTTTCCGTCCGCTCGGTCATGAGCGCCCCCTCGCTGGTCCCCGTACGCGTCGGCCGCCGCACCGGGCACGGCGGCCCGCGGGCCCGTCAGGCCCAGGCCCCGCGCCGGTCCAGCACCGTCCGCAAGATGTCGATCCGGTCGGTCATGATGCCATCGACACCCAGGTCCAGCAGAGACTCCATGCGTTCCGGTTCGTTCACGGTCCAGACGTGCACCTGGAGTCCCCGTTCGTGCGCGGTCCGTACGAAGCGCCGGTCGACCACCCGGATGCCCGCCTGGGTCTCCGGCACCTGCGCCGCCACCGCGCCCACGCGCAGCGCCGCCGGGATCGCGAACGAGCGCAGCCGCAGCCCCACCACCCCGCGCACCCCGTACGAGGTCGCGAGCCGCGGACCGGCGATCTTCTGCGCCCGGGCCACGCGGCTCTCCGAGAAGGACCCCACGCACACCCGGTCCCAGACGCCGGCCCGCGCGACCAGGTTCACCAGCGGGTGCAGGGCCGACTCGTCCTTGATGTCCACGTTCCAGCGGGCCTCGGGGAACTCCTCCAGCAGCTCCTCGAACAGCGGCAGCGGCTCGGTCCCCGCGACCCGCACCTCGCGCACCCGGCTCCAGGGCAGCTCGCGGATCCGGCCCTGCCCGTCGGTGACCCGGTCCAGGGTCGCGTCGTGGAAGGCCACGAGCTTCCCGTCCGCCGTCGCGTGCACATCGGTCTCGAAGTACCGGTACCCGGCGGCGGCCGCCCGGCGGAAGGCGGCGGCGGTGTTCTCCAGCCCGTCCGCCGCCCCGCCCCGGTGGGCGAAGGGAATCGGAGCGGGGTGGTCCAGATACGGATGGCGCAGGCGTACGTGAGTCACGGGCGCAGTATGCCCGCTGTGCTCACCGGGACGGCAGCGGACGCGTGGCCACGGGGTGAACGGGTCTGCCGCGGGCAGCCGGTCCCGCCCACCCCCTCTGGCCCGGACGGACCCCACCATGGCAGTCTGGGGCCGCGGAACCAATCCAATACCGGCCCCGGACCCCGCCCGCCGAGGCCAATTCGATGAAGGTGGACCGGACGCCATGGCTCAGTGGACCTCAGCGGTCGGTGCCGCACAGCTCGCCCGTCTCATCACCTCGCAGCAGGACCGCCCCGGCGCGCCCGGTGCCCGCAAGTCACCCGCCTACCGCACCCTGGCCGACGGCATCCGGCTGCTCGTCCTCGAAGGCCGCGTCCCCGTGGCCGCCCGGCTGCCCGCCGAGCGCGAACTGGCCGTCGCCCTCTCCCTCAGCCGGACCACCGTCGCCGCCGCCTACGAGGCCCTGCGCGGGGAGGGCTTCCTGGAATCCCGCCGGGGCGCCGGCAGCTGGACCTCCGTACCGGCCGGGAACCCGCTCCCCGCCCGGGGCCTGGAACCGCTCCCGCCCGAATCCCTCGGCTCGATGATCGACCTCGGCTGCGCGGCCCTCCCGGCCCCCGAGCCCTGGCTCACCAAGGCCGTCCAGGGCGCCCTGGAGGAACTCCCGCCCTACGCGCACACCCACGGCGACTACCCGGCCGGACTGCCCGCGCTGCGCCGGATGCTCGCCGACCGCTACACCGAACGCGGCATCCCGACCATGCCGGAGCAGATCATGGTCACCACCGGAGCGATGGGCGCCATCGACGCCATCTGCAGCCTCTTCGCGGGCCGGGGCGAGCGGATCGCCGTCGAATCCCCCTCCTACGCCAACATCCTCCAGCTCATGCGCGCCGCCGGGGTGCGCCTGGTGCCCGTGGCCATGGCGGACGGCCTGAGCGGCTGGGACATGGACGTCTGGCGGCAGGTGCTGCGCGACGCCGCCCCGCGCCTGGCCTACGTCGTCGCCGACTTCCACAACCCCACCGGCGCGCTGGCCTCCGAGGACCAGCGCCGGGCCATGGTCGAGGCCGCCCGTTCCGCCGGCACCGTGCTCATCGCCGACGAGACGATGGCGGAACTCCGGCTGGACCCCGACCTGCGGATGCCGCGCCCGGTCTGCTCCTTCGACCCCGCCGGCTCCACCGTGATCACCGTCGGCTCCGCCAGCAAGGCCTTCTGGGCCGGTATGCGGATCGGCTGGGTCCGCGCGGCCCCGGACGTGATCCGCAGCCTCGTCGCCGCGCGCGCCTACGCCGATCTCGGCACGCCGGTGCTGGAGCAGCTCGCCGTGAACTGGCTGATGCGGACCGGCGGCTGGGAGGAGGCCGTCGGAATCCGCCGGGAGCAGGCCCGGGACAACCGGGACGCGCTCGTCGCCGCGGTCCGCCGGGAGCTGCCGGAGTGGGAGTTCGAGGTACCGCGGGGCGGGCTGACCCTGTGGGCCCGCGCGGGCGGCCTGTCCGGCTCCCGGCTGGCCGAGGTGGGGGAGCGGGTCGGGGTCCGCGTCCCCTCCGGCCCCCGGTTCGGGGTGGACGGGGCCTTCGAGGGGTACGTACGGCTGCCGTTCACCGTGGGCGGCCCGGTGGCCGAGGAGGCCGCCGCCCGGCTCGCCGCGGCGGCCCACCTGGTCGGCACCGGAGCGGGCGGCAGCGGCGCGGAGCCCCCGCGCACGTTCGTCGCGTAGCGGCCCGGGGGTGTCGGTGTCGGCCTACGGGGCCTCCGCCGCCACCTCCGGGATCTCCGAGGCGTCGATCGACGGACCCGGCGCCTGCGCGGGGGGCTGGAGCCGGAGCGCCTTGGACAGGGTCACGTGGTCCTCCCCGCCGCCCGCACCCGGCGCCTGCCGCTCCGGGAGCAGCTCCATGACCGCCTGACGGTGGCCCGGGTGCGTGCCGTCGTCGTACGGGTCCGGCGTCGCGGGCACCTGGAGCCGGTGCACCGGCCCCGTACCGAGCCGGGCGTACCCGCGGCCAGGCGGCGGCTGCGCCGGCGGGGTGGTGTGCGGGGGCAGCCCGAGGACGTCGGTGATCTGCTGGACGGAGGCGGGCCCCAGGACCACGCGGGCCCGGGTGTGCTGCCAGACGGCGTCGTTCAGCAGCTCCAGGTGGTCGAACTGCTCGGCCACCACCACCGTGACGTGCGCGGCGCGCCCGTGCCGCAGCGGCACCTGGAGCTGCGCCAGGGGGTCGGGGCGGCCCTCGGCGGCCGCGAGGTGTCCGAGCACGCTGGGCCGGTCCAGCAGGATCCACAGCGGGCGCCGGGTGTCCTCGGGGGCCGGCAGGCCCGCCTCGTGGGCCCGGTGGGTGGCGATCAGGCGCCGTTCGGTCTCGTGCGCGGCCCACTCGACGGTGGCCAGCGCCCCGCTCGGCCCGCACTCGACGGCCAGTACGCCCGCGCGGCCGGACAGGCAGGAGTACTCGCCGCTGCCGCCGCCCTCGACGATCATGACGTCGCCGCCGTGGCGCAGGGCCTGGAGGGCGATCGAGCGCAGCAGGCTGGAAGTGCCGCTGCCGGGCTGGCCGACGGCCAGCAGGTGCGGTTCGGCGGAGCGGGGGCCGGTGCGCCAGACCACGGGCGGCTCGTCGCGGGGGTCGTCGTCCACGACCACGGGCAGGGTGCGCCGGACCCCCGCCGGGTCGGTGAAGCCGAGGACGGTCTCGCCCGGGGAGGTCACGAAGGGCTGGGCCGCGATACCGGTGGGCAGCGCGGCCAGTACGCGCAGGTCGAGCTGGTTGGCCTCCTCGTCCCAGTCGAAGCGGTACTCCCGCCCGCGCCCGGACTTGGCGTGCAGCAGGGCCTCGATCCGGGCCCGGGAGGCGGCCTCGCCGTCGGTGAAGTAGGCGGGGTAGCGGATGCGGAGCCGGGTGACCCGGCCGGCCTCGTCGAAGGCGTATTCGCTGAAGGCCTCGTCCCAGTTCCCGCCGTGGGCGAAGAGCGGACTCGGGTCATCGGGGAGGGAGAAGTACGGCACGAGGGCCTCGTAGAGGGCTCCGAGCCGTTCGGTCTCGGCGTCACTGGGCCCGGTCTTCACCGGGGTGCGGTCGCGTCCCTGCCAGGCCGCCGCCGCCATGAGGGAGATCAGGGCGGCGAGGGGGCCGTAGGGGAGGAGCGCGACCACGAGGACGCAGGCGGCTCCCAGGAAGAGCGCGGGACCCCGCTTGTCCTTGGGGGTCGCGGTCCACTTCCGCCGGCCGGCCGCGGCCAGGATGCGCAGACCGCGCCCGATGGTGAGGAGCGGATGGAGGACGTCCGTGGCGCTGTCGGCGGCCGTGCGAGCGAAGTCGCGGCCCCGGGCGAGCGACGCGGTGCCGCTGCTGATGATTCGGGGGAGTGGGCGCCGTGCCACGGTCGTCTCCTGGAGTTGTGGTGGTGCGGGACGGTGCGGGTCGGGGCGGTCTAGAGCTTGATCCCGCCGAGCAGGCTCGCGAGGCTCGCAGTGCTCGCCGTGATGCTGGGGGCGATGGCGGAGCCGGCGAGGAAGAAGCCGAAGAGGGCGCAGACGAAGGCGTGCGTCAGCTTCATCCCGTCCTTCTTGAAGAAGAGGAAGCAGATGATGCCGAGCAGGACGACACCTGAGATGGACAGGACCATGAGACGTTCTCCTGGTGGGTGGGGACGGTCACCATCAGTTCTTCCAGGCTCACAGGAAGTATCAATGCGACAAAAGGTGCATACGGGTGAATCCTGATCTTTTTCACCGGACCGGCCCACCCTGACTGGCGCGTCCGCCGCGCAGGGTGTGCGCACGCCGCCGACCGGCATCCTTGCCTCGGACCGGCCCCCTCATGTCCCGCACCGGGCGCTACCCTGACGATTCACCCGTACGGACGCAGTGCCGTGCACCCCACGGCCCGCCCGGCCTGGGGAAACTCTTGCCGAAGCGGCGAGCGACAAGTAGCGAGTGAAAGGCGGCACGAGTGATGAGCAGCACCGACGAAAACGCGGCCAACGCGGCCGATGCGGCCAACGCGGACGGCGCGGCGCAGGCGGCCGACGCGGCCGGCGTTCCCGACGCGGACGTCATCGAGCTGGCCACCAAGATCTTCGACCTCGCCCGCCAGGGCGAGACCGGGACGCTGACCGCCTACCTCGACGCCGGGGTGCCCGCGAACCTCACCAACGACCGCGGCGACACCCTCGTGATGCTCGCCGCCTACCACGGCCACGCCGACGCCGTCACGGTGCTGCTGGCCCGCGGCGCCGAGGCCGACCGCGCCAACGACCGCGGCCAGACCCCCCTCGCCGGAGCGGTCTTCAAGGGCGAGGAGGCGGTCATCCGCGCACTGCTCGCCGGCGGGGCCGACCCGCACGCCGGAACCCCCTCCGCCGTGGACACCGCCCGCATGTTCGCCAAGGCCGACCTGCTGGAACTCTTCGGAGCCCGGTAATCCGGTTTTTTCCGGGCCGCGCCCGGCCAGGACCGGGCCGAGACCTCACGGCTTGGTCACGGCGGCCTTAAATGTGGTCGCGGCACACAAACCGCCTGGGTCATCATGGCGTCGGATTCGATTCGCGGACATGACGGACGGGCAGGAGCGGGCTGGACACGAAGGGTGTCCACACCCACCCCCTGCCGCACCGGCCGCCAGGGTCGCGAAGCACCGACGAGAGTGAGAAGGCAATGGTCTACATCGAGCGGAACATGACGGCGGACGTCCTCACATGCTGTTACGCGGCTCTGTGAATCCCGATTCCCGGTTGCGTCCCCAGCTTGATTTGAGGCCATTCCCATGTTCGAACCAGTCATAGCGCCAAGCGGCACCCTGCTCGGGCTCCTCCAGCGGGGCCGCGGCGACGGCACGCTGCACGCGCTCGCGGCGCCCCGGTCCGAGGCCCTCGCGGCCCTGGACCAGTGCGTGCTCCGCGACCCGCGCCAGGACTGGCAGGTCGAGAACCGCTCCCTGTACTACGCCCGCCTGTACCTGGACCTCGACGGCCCCCTCGGCGCGATCGAGGCCCACCTCTTCAGCCCCGACGACCTCGTCGACGAAGAGGACCACCGCACCGGCCTCGCCCTGTCCGTCCTCGGCCACCTGGCCTCGTACGGCCGCGACGACGCGATCGCGCTGCTGCGCCGCTACGCCGCCTCCGGCGCCAACTGGGCGTGGGCCCTGGACGAGCTCGCCCTGCGCGACGACGACGAGGGGCTGCGCTCCCTCGCCGACCCCGTCCTCGCCCGGTTCCCCTCCACCCCCGAGGGCGAAGCCCGGCTCGCCGCCGCCGTCCGCGACGCCTACGAGCCGCGCCCGTGGTGCCTGTGGGAGGAGTCCCCGCTGTACGGGGAGCGCCTGCGCGCCGCCCGCCAGCAGGGCTCCTTCGACCGCTGGCAGCGCCAGCTGACCCCGAGCGGGCCCCGCCCCGGCTGGGGCGTACAGGCCGTCTTCGACTGGGCGGCCGACGGCCTGCGCCGCGGCACCCCGTTGCACGTGCCCGCCGCGCGCTGCCTCGCCGCCGTGGCCGCACCCGAGGACCGCCCCGCCGTCCTCGCGGCCGCCGCCGGAGCCGACGGCGAGGCCGCCCGCGCGACCGCCCTGCACCACCTGGTCCTCGCCGAACCGGAGAACCCGGCCGTCCTGGACCTCATCGAAGCCGCCGGGGACGAGCCCGCCGTGGCCGCCTACGAGCGCATGTGCGGCCCCGCCGCCCTCGACCGGGCCCGGCTCTGGGTACACCGCCCCGACGCCCTGGGAGCGGCCGCCGCGGCCCTCCTGGCCGCCCGCGGCGGAGCCGACGACGCCGGCCTCGTCCTCGGCGCCCTGCGCTCCACCGTGCGGGGCTCGGGCCCCGACACCGTCCGGCTGTTCGCCCTCGTCGACGGCGCGGGCCGGCTCTCCATCGGCTGCGCGGCCCCGGTACTGCGGCACGTCTACCGCGAGACGGCCTCCTCCCACCTGCGCGGGCGTGCCGCCCGCGCCCTGGCCAGCACGGACCCGTCCTTCGCGGCCGGCTTCGCCGTCGAGTGCCTCTGGGACTGCGAGGAGACCACCCGCGAGGTGGCCGCCCGCCACGCGGAGACGGCCGACGCCCGCGTCGCCCCCCGCCTGCGCCGCCTCGCGGCGGACCCGGCGGAGGAAGAGGACGTCCAGTCGGCGGTCCGCAGCCGCATCGCCCCGGAGTCGGCGGTGTAGGGGCGGTCGGGGACTGGCCCCGGGGGGGGCGGGGTGGGGTGGGCGGTGCTCCCTCGGCCCGGGTCGGAAGAGTGCTGGGGGCGTCCCGCCAGTCCACTGTCCTTCCGTGTCGGGACGGTCCCTCAAGGGCGCTCCTTCGTCGCGTCGCTTCGCGATGGCCTTCGGCCACCCTTGACCGACCGTCCCGCCACGGAATGCCAAAGACTGCCGGGAAGCCCCCAGGGAAACGGCCGGGAGGGAAGCAATGGCATGGGGGCCAGCCAGAGATGCGCGAGCCCTCCCCGCCTGGGCAGACCCGAGATGCGGGCCGATATCCATCGGATTCCGGGCCGGGTGCCGCCAGACCACCCGACAGGGCGACCTGACCGTCCGGCAGACCCGTTCCCAGGCCCTGACGCGTCAGATCGCTACGCGCTTCGCACGTCTCAGCGTCCGGCGGCCGTCCTGGGCCGATACCCGAACCGAAGGACGATCGGATGAGCCTGGAGGCCCGGCAGGCGCGTCGGATCGCTACGCGCTTCTCCCGGCTTGGCGTCCGCCGCCCGTCTGGGGCTGGACATGAGCTGCCCGACTGCGAACGGTCGCGAACAGCCCCGGGGTGAGCGGGTCGGGAGACGTGTGAGCCAATGGGCTCATGACCAAGGCAGTTCGCAGGAATGTCGTACCCGTGGTGCAAGCGGCAGGCGCCAGTCTCGGGTCGTACGACCACGTCGACGCGGTGGCCGTCGACCTCCCCCCGGGCACGAACGCCGAAGGCTTCACCCGGTTGTTGCTGTCGAACTCTCCACGGTGGGCGGGCCGGCTGATGGCCGTACGCGACAGGCTCGTCGCCCCCTTCGGGCTGCGGGCACAGGACCGCGGCCCGGCACAGGACACCCGCATCGAGCCGGGAGTCAAGAAGGGGCCCTTCAGAGTCCTGGAGGTCGGCGAGGACGAGATCCTCTGCGGCGACGACGACAAGCACTTGAACTTCCGCGCCTCGTTCGCGGTGCGGCCCAAGCCCGATGGATCGGGCCTGGAAGGCGTCTGCACCACGGTCGTCCGCTTCAACCGACCGGTCGGCCGCCTCTACTTCAGGCTCATCGAGCCCTTCCACCACCTCATCGTCGCCTCCATGCTCGCCCGGGCGGCTTCCTAGCCGTTCACCTGCCGAGTGCGGTCCATCCGGTCGTCCCTCCGTGCGAGTACCAGCCCCAGACGGCCGGCGGACGCCATGCCGTGCGAAGCGCGTAGCGATCCGACGCGCCTGTCGGGCCTCCAGGCTCATCCGATCGTCCTTCGGTGCGGGTATCGGCCCAGGACGGCCGCCGGACGCTGAGACATGCGAAGCGCGTAGCGATCCGGTGCGTGTGGGAGTGGCCGGGCGGTCTGGTCGCCCTTTCATGCGGTCTGGATTCCCCGGGCCGTGGACCGATGGCCGTTCGGGGCCGGATGCGGGACCGGGCGGGGAGGGGTCGCGCATCTCTGGGATGCCCGCCCCTCCCTCACTTCCCCGTGGACCGTTCTTTTGGGGGTTTCCCGACAGTCTTTGGCATTCCGTGGCGGGACGGGCTGTCAAGGGTGGCCGAAGGCCATCGCGAAGCGACGCGACGAAGGAGCGCCCTTGACGGCCCGTCCCGCCACGGAAGGACGATGAGACTGACGGGAAACCCCAAAGCCTTCCTGACCCGGACCAGGTCGAGTCCCCCCGCCCCCGCCCCCGACCCGCCCCGCTACGTTGGCCGGATGTACGAGCTGAAGACCGAGCGTCTGGTGCTGCGTGGGTGGCGGGAGTCCGACATCGGGCCCTGGGCCGCGATGAACGCCGATCCGGAGGTCCGCAGGTACTTTTCCGGCGTGCTCACGCCCGAGCAGAGCGCGGCGTCCGCCGCCCGCTTCCAGGCGGGCCTGGAAGGGCGGGGCTGGGGCTGGTGGGCCGTCGAGGTGGTGGCCACCGGGGAGTTCATCGGACTCGCCGGGCTGGACCCCGTCGACGAGCGCATGCCCTTCACCGGGGTGGAGGCCGGCTGGCGGCTGGCCCGTTCCGCCTGGGGGCAGGGGTTCGCCACCGAAGCCGGCCTGGCCGTCGTGTCCTTCGGGCTGGACGTCCTCGCCCTGCCCGAGGTCCTCGCGGTGACGGCGGCCACCAATCTCCCCTCACAGGCGGTGATGCGGCGCGTCGGGATGACGTACGACCCGGCCGGGGACTTCGACGACCCCGATGTCCCCGAGGGCCCGCTGCGCCGCAACGTGCTCTACCGGCTGGCCGGCGCCCCCCGGTAGCCCCTCCCCGCCCCTCACCCCATTCCCACGAACCGCACCCCCACCCCCGGACGCGCCTGGGCCGCAGCGTCCAGGGCAGGGCCCTCCGGGACCACGCCGACTACCGGGTAGCCCCCGGTCACCGGGTGGTCGGCCAGGAACACCACCGGCAGGCCGTCCGGGGGCACCTGCACCGCGCCCAGCACCATCCCCTCGCTCGGCAGCTCCCCGCCCCGGGCGCGGGCGAGCGGCGGGCCCGCCTCGGTGCGCAGGCCGATGCGGTTGGACGCCGCCGAGACCCGGTAGCGCGCGGTCAGCAGCCGGGCAAGCGAAGCCCCCGTGAACCAGTCGGCGCGCGGCCCCGGCCGCAGCGGGAGCACCAGCTCGCCCGGGACCCCCGGGGCCCCGGGGGCCGCCGGCACCCGCAGGGCGTCCGCCCCGGACACCGGGCCGGGCCCCGGGGGTCCCACCGGCAGCACCGTCCCGGCCGTCAGCACCGGCGGGCCCAGCCCCGAGAGCAGGTCCGTCGCGCGGCTGCCCAGCACCGGCGGGACGGCGAACCCGCCCCGTACCGCGACGTAGCCGCGCAGCCCGGACTCCGCCCGGCCCACGTCAAGCTCCGCCCCCGCCCGCAGCCGGACCGGCGCACCCCAGGCCGCCGGGCGCCCGCAGACCCGTACCGCGCAGGGAGCCCCGGTCACGGCCACCGTGACCGGGGACAGGGCGCGCAGCGTGACCCCGTCGAGGGTGGTCTCCAGCGTCGCGGCACCGGCCGGGTTGCCCAGCAGCCGGTTGGCCAGGGCGTGCGCGGCGGTGTCCAGGGCGCCCGAGCGGGGTACGCCCAGGTGGGCGTACCCCGGGCGGCCCAGGTCCTGGAGGGTGGTCAGGGCGCCCGCCCGCAGCACCAGCAGCTCCGTCATGCCCCCGCCTCCGTGAACCGCACCCGTACCCCGGGCGCGAACAGCGCCGCGGGCTCCCGCGCCGGGTCCCACAGCACCGCGTCGGCCGACCCGATCAGCTGCCAGCCGCCGGGGGAGGAGCGCGGGTAGACCCCCGCGTACTCCCCGGCCAGCGCCAGCGAACCCGCCGGGACGGCCGTCCGGGGCGTGGCGCGCCGGGGCAGCCACAGCCGCTCCGGCAGCCCCGTCAGGTAGCCGAAGCCGGGCGCGAACCCGCAGAAGGCCACCCGGAAGACGGTGCCGCCGACCAGCCCCGCGACCTCGTCCCGCGCCACGCCCCAGGCCGCGGCCACCTCCGCGAGGTCCGGGCCGTCGTACCGTACGGGGACGGTGACCAGCGGCCCCTCGGTCTCGGCGAGCGGCGGCACCTCCCAGCCCGCGATCCGGGCCGCCAGCGCGGCCGGCCGCCGCACGCCGTCCAGGAGCACGGTCCGGGCGGCCGGCACCACCTCCCGTACGCCGTCCAGCTCGCCCGCGTCCCGCCGGCGCAGCAGCTCGGCGTGGAGCGCGGCGACCTCGTTCGCCGAGTCCACCTCGACCAGCAGGGCCCGCGCCCCCACCACCAGGGCCCTCACGCGAAGGCCTCCACCCGCACCCCGGCCGCGACCAGCGCGTCCCGGACCCGCCGGGCCAGCTCCGCCGCCCCCGGGGTGTCCCCGTGCACGCACAGCGAGCGGGCGGCCACGGCGATCCGGCTCCCGTCGGCGGCGGTCACGGAGCCCTCGGCGGCCATCCCCACCGCCCGCGCGACCACCGCGTCCGGGTCCTGGACCACCGCCCCCGGCTCGCCGCGCGGGACCAGCGTCCCGCCGGTCGTGTACGCCCGGTCGGCGAAGGCCTCCGGTACGGGCTCCAGCCCGGCCTCCCCGGCGGCGGCGAGGAGCAGCGACCCGGGCAGCCCCAGCACCGGCAGCCCGGCCTCCCCGGCCGCGAGCCGGACCCCGGCGACGACCGCGCCCGCCTGGGCCGCGTCGTGGACGGTCCGGTTGTAGAGGGCGCCGTGCGGTTTCACGTACGACACCCGGGACCCGGCGGCGCGGGCGAACACCTCCAGGGCCCCGATCTGGTAGGCGACCTCGTCCGCCAGCTCCCCCGGCGGCACGTCCATCGAACGCCGTCCGAAGCCCGCCAGATCGCGGTACGAGACCTGCGCGCCGATGCGTACGCCGCGTTCGGCGGCCAGCTCGCAGACCCGGTGCATGATCGAGGGATCGCCGGCGTGGAAGCCGCAGGCCACGTTGGCGCTCGTGACCACGGACAGCAGGGCCGCGTCGTCGGTCAGCGTCCACCGTCCGAAGCCCTCGCCCAGGTCGGCGTTGAGGTCGATCGGGGCCGCGGGAGATGTGATCATGGAAGCCATGCGGCGAGCGTAGAACAGGGCACGCGCGTCCCTCCACGACGGCGGGGACGATCCGGCCGAACCATGCCGTTTGGGATGTTGTCCGTGACACCGCCTAGTCTTTCCGTCGTGACTCTCCCTGCCCCGGCGAAGACCCTCGCGTCCCCGGCGCCGGGCCCCGCCGCCGACGAGGGCCTGGCCCGTCGGCTGCGCGCCCTCGCCTGCACCGCCCCGCTGCACGACCTCGACGTCCGCAAGGCCAATCTGGCCGGCGAGTACGGGGTCTACGCCATGGCTGAGGTGGCGCTGTCGGCGATCGACCTGGTCACGCTCAACATGGACTTCGACACCGGGGCCGACCACGAGCAGATAGTGGCCCGCCTGCTGCCGCGCGTCGCCGCCCAGGCCCCCGCGCGCCCGGCGGCCGAGCACGAGCGCGTCGCGCGCTGGGTGCTGGAGAACCTGATCAACGTGGGCAGTGTGGACCGCGGCTTCCGCGCGATCTACGGCACCTTCGGCCCGGACGGCGTGTACGTCCGGCGCGACTACGACTTCAAGCTGATCGAGGAGGTCCCGGGCTACGGCGGCGCGGTGTACCTGCGCACCACCGACGAGGCGGTCAACGTCCTCGTCGGCGCGCTCGACACGGACGTCACCAGCGCGCAGATCGCCGCCGAGGTCAAGCTGGAGGTGCTGATCAGCCGCGGCCGGCTCGCGGACGCGCAGCTCGCCGCCGAGCAGGCCCGCTACCGCACCGTCCAGTACGCGGAGACGCTGCGCCGCACCCTCGACGCGACCCGGCGCAACGTCCGCGCCGTGGACTGGCTCCAGGCCGTCCCGGACATGATCGCCGAGGCCCTCGACCACGTCGCCGACCGCTACCGGCACGAGAACGCGATCCTCACCAACATCCGCAAGGCGCGCGACGAGGCGGAGGACCCCGACAACAAGCGGCGCGCGGCCGAGCTCGTCGACATCGTCAAGGACTGCATCCGCCGGCACACCCAGCTCCAGTCCCGGCTGCTCGACGCCGGCCCGCTCTTCCGCGCCGAACAGGACCGCCAGGCCTTCGCCGCGCCCGCCCCGCGCTCCGGCATCGACCTCTACGGGCAGCTCGTGGCCCCCCTGCTGCCGCTGCCGCTGGAGCGGGCCACCCGGGTCACCGACGCCTTCTTCGCCGCGGGCACCGGGCTGCGCACCCCCGTCTCGGTCCGGGTCGCCGACCTGGTGGAGATCCTGCTGACCCCGCCAGTGGAGCGGGAGCACCTCGGCGTGGAGATGCCGGAGCCCGACCTGATCGCCACCCCCGACGACAGCCGCTTCAGCGAGGAGCAGCTCGCCCGCGCGACCCGGCTCCTGGACCTCCCGCACGACGCCCCGCGCCGGCTGTCCGGGCTGCTCGCCGAGGCCCGGCGCGACGACCCGGACCTGCCCTACCTGGTGGCCCTGCTGGCCGTCCACGCCGCGAGCCCGGCGGTGGGCACGGCGTACCGCCAGGGCGAGGAGCGGATGCTGTTCGCGGTGGACGACGGCACCGAGCTCGACGACCCGGAGTTCGGCGGTGCTGACCTCATCGTCGGCACGGCCCTCCTGGACGCCGCCGGCATGGCGGCCGACCGCGCGGAGGCGTCGTGACCCCTCCGGCTCCGGCCGAGGTCCGGGGCCCGGCCCTGGCTCCGTCCCTGGCCCAGGCCCCGGATCTGGCCCAGGCCGAGGACGGGCC
>NZ_JBFRER010000068.1:0-37556 GCF_052114405.1 Streptomyces sp. M-16
GACCGAAAGCTCAATTACGTCCAGTACGCGGGCTTCCGGTCGGCACGCCGAGAGCACGCACCGGGCGCCGCTCCTTCCCCACGGACATCCGTCAGACACCCCCTAGGCCCTGCGGCGCTGCCCCGGCCCGGAGGCCGTGGATCCGCGGACCACCAGCTCCGGGAGGAAGACGAACTCGCTGTGCGGGGCCGGCGTACCGCCGATCTCCTCCAGGAGCGTGCGCACGGCGGCCTGCCCCATGGCCAGCACGGGCTGGCGGATCGTGGTCAGCGGCGGATCCGTGAACGCTATGAGGGGGGAGTCGTCGAAGCCGACCACCGACACGTCCCGCGGGACCGCGAGGCCCTGCTGCCGGGCGGCCCGGATCGCCCCGAGCGCCATCATGTCGCTCGCGCAGACGACGGCCGTGCAGCCCCGCGCGATGAGCGCGGCCGCGGCGGCCTGCCCGCCCTCCAGCGTGTACAGGGAGTGCTGGATCAGCTCCTCGACCTCGGACTCGTCGAGCCCGAGCCGCTCCTGCATGCCGAGCCGGAAGCCCTCGATCTTGCGCAGCACCGGCACGAACCGCTTGGGCCCGACGGCCAGGCCGATCCGGGTGTGCCCGAGCGCGGTCAGGTGGGTCACGGCGAGCTGCATCGCCGCCCGGTCGTCGGGGGAGACGAACGGCGCCTGCACCTTGTCGGAGAAGCCGTTGATGAGGACGTACGGGACGCCCTGGCCGCGGAGTTGGTCGTAGCGGCCCATGTCGGCGGTGGTGTCGGCGTGCAGCCCGGAGACGAAGATGATGCCGGAGACCCCGCGGTCCACCAGCATCTCGGTCAGTTCGTCCTCGGTGGATCCGCCGGGCGTCTGCGTGGCCAGCACCGGCGTGTACCCCTGCCGGGTCAGGGCCTGTCCGATGACCTGCGCGAGCGCCGGGAAGATGGGGTTGTCCAGCTCGGGGGTTATCAGCCCGACCAGACCCGCGCTGCGCTGGCGCAGCCGGACGGGCCGCTCGTATCCGAGCACGTCGAGCGCGGCCAGCACGGACTCGCGGGTGCCTGCGGCCACACCGGGCTTGCCGTTGAGCACGCGGCTGACTGTGGCTTCGCTGACCCCCGCTTGGGCTGCGATGTCGGCTAGCCGTGCGGTCACGGGATTGGACTGTACCGGTCCCCGGCTCACAACGCCCACCACGTGCAGGAATCCGTCGGGAGCAGAACCGTGCGGCCGTCCGTCTCCACCGGTGAGCTGGAGAGGACGGGCCGGCCGGGGGAGGGGATCTCCAGCGCGGCCGGGCGGGTGTTGAGGGTGCAGGCGAAGCCGGGGCGGGTGAAGAGGAGGACGCCCGCGGGGGAAGGGAGCCAGGTCAGGGGGCCCGCGTCCGGGGAGCCGAGGCCGGGCAGGGCCCGGCGCAGCTCCAGCGCGGCCCGGTACAGCTCCAGCGTGGAGTGCGGGTCGCCGGTCTGCGCGGCCACGCTCAGCCCCGCCCAGTCGGCCGGCTGCGGGAGCCAGCTGCCGCCCGGCCCGAAGTCGTACGGCGGACACGGCCCGGACCAGGGCAGCGGGATCCGGCAGCCGTCGCGCAGGCCCTCCTGCCCGGCGGAGCGGTGGAAGGCCGGGTCCCGGCGGACCTCGTCGGGCAGGTCGGTGACCTCGGGCAGGCCCAGTTCCTCGCCCTGGTAGACGTACGCCGACCCGGGCAGGGCCAGCATCAGCAGCGCCGCCGCCCGCGCCCGCGCGAGGCCCCGGGCGCCGCCGCCGTAGCGGGTCACGTGCCGCACCACGTCGTGGTTGGACAGCACCCACGTCGTCGGCGCCCCGACCGAGGCGGTGGCGGCGAGGGACTCGTCGATGACGGTGCGCATCCGCTCCGGGTCCCAGGGGCAGTTGAGGAAGCGGAAGTTGAAGGCCTGGTGCAGCTCGTCGGGGCGGACGTACAGGGCGAGCCGCTCCGAGGTGGGTGCCCAGGCCTCGGCGACGCCGATCCGCTGGCCCCCGTAGGAGTCGAGCAGGCGGCGCCAGGAGCGGTGGATGGCGTGGACGCCGTCCTGGTCGAAGAAGGGGAGGGGCTCGGTGCCGATCAGGGTCGCCTGGGCGCCGCGGCCGATGTCGGGCAGGCCGGGGGCCTTGACCATGCCGTGGGCGACGTCGACGCGGAAGCCGTCCACCCCCAGGTCCAGCCAGAACCGCAGGACGGAGGCGAACTCCGCCGCCACCTCGGGGTGGTCCCAGTCGAGGTCCGGCTGCTCGGGGGCGAACAGGTGCAGGTACCAGGAGCCGTCCGGGACGCGGGTCCAGGCGGGGCCCCCGAAGACGGACTCCCAGTCGTTGGGCGGCAGCGCGCCGTCGGCGCCCCGGCCGGGGCGGAAGAAGTAGCGGGCGCGGGCGCCCGGCTCGCCGGCGAGGGCGTCCAGGAACCAGGGGTGGCGCTCGGAGGTGTGGTTCGGGACCACGTCGACGATGACCCGCAGGCCCAGCTCGTGCGCGGCCCGTACGAGGTCGTCGGCGTCGGCGAGGTCCCCGAAGAGGGGGTCGACGGCCCGGTAGTCGGCGACGTCGTAGCCGCCGTCCGCCTGCGGGGAGACGTAGAAGGGGGTCAGCCACACGGCGTCGACGCCGAGCCGGGCCAGGTGGGGGAGCCGCTCGCGCACCCCGCGCAGGTCTCCGACGCCGTCGCCGTCGCTGTCGGCGAAGGACCGTACGTACACCTGATAGATGACGGCATCGCGCCACCAGCCGCGGCTCGCGGTCGGGTTGCTGGAAGCGCTTGCAAGCGGGACGGCCGTCAACTCATGGGTCATATCGGGGTCAACGCGGGTACGCGCCCCCTGGTTGCGGGCCCGTGGAATCGAAGCGGGTTCGAACTAACAGCAAGCTGCGGCAACCGTAGGGACACACGGATGTAACGATCAGCTCGTCTTGCAGAAATTTGCCGCAAGGTCTTTCGGTCGGCTTTCAGGCTTGTTACGTTCTCGGCAACTCGGGACCGCGAGGGCGCGGCCGGGATCATCGAAGGAGTTCATATGCGGCGTGGCATAGCGGCCACCGCGCTGGTCGCGACCCTGGCGCTCGCGGCGACGGCTTGCGGCGGTGACACCAAGGGCGACGGTGGCGACACGAAGGCCGGCGGCGAGCTCTCCGGCACCGTCACCTGGTGGGACACCTCCAACGATGCAGAGAAGGCGAGCTTCCAGAAGATCGCCGAGGCCTTCACGGCGAAGCACCCCAAGGTGACCGTCAAGTACGTCAACGTGCCCTACGGCGACGCCCAGAACAAGGTCAAGAACGCCTTCAGCAGCGGCTCCGAAGCCCCCGACGTGATCCGCGCCGACGTCGGCTGGGTCGCCGACTTCGCCTCGCTCGGCTACCTCGACGAGGTCCCGGCCGACACCGCGAAGAAGGTCGACGCCGAGTTCCTGTCGCAGGCCGCCGCCAGCGGCAAGTACGAGGGCAAGACCTACGCCGTCCCGCAGGTCATCGACACCCTCGGCCTCTTCTACAACAAGAAGATGCTCGCCGACGCCGGCGTCCAGCCCCCCAAGACCCTGGAGGAGCTGAAGACCGCCGCCGCCGCGATCAAGGCCAAGACCGGCAAGACCGGCCTCTACCTGCGCGGCGACGACTCCTACTGGTTCCTGCCCTTCATCTACGGCGAGGGCGGCGACCTGGTCGACGCCAAGTCCAAGACGGTCACCGTCGACAACGCCGCGGGCGTCAAGGCCTTCAAGGCCGCCCGCGACCTGGTCACCTCGGGCGCGGCGGTCACCAACGCCACCGACGGCTGGACCAACATGCAGACGGCCTTCAAGTCCGGGGAGGTCGCCATGATGATCAACGGCCCCTGGGCCGTCGCCGACAGCTACGCCGGCGACCAGTTCAAGGACAAGGCCAACCTCGGCGTCGCCCCGGTCCCCGCGGGCTCCGCCAAGGCCGGCGCCCCGCAGGGCGGCCACGACCTCGCCGTCTACGCCGGGTCGAAGAACACCGCGGCCGCGCACGCCTTCGTCGAGTACATGACCTCGCAGGAGGTCCAGGTGCAGTCCGCCAAGGAGCTCAGCCTGCTCCCGACGCGCACGGCCGCCTACGAGCAGCCCGACGTCAAGGCCAGCGAGATGGTCCAGTTCTTCAAGCCCGCCGTGGACAAGGCCGTCGAGCGCGCCTGGATCCCGGAGAACGGCTCCCTCTTCGAGCCGCTGAAGGTCGAGTACACCAAGGCGGTCACCGGGGCCTCCAGCCCCGAGGACGCGGCCAAGGCGGCCGGCGTCGAGTTCCGCAAGATCCTCAAGGGCTGGAAGTAGCGAGGACGATGGCTGCCGACACCAGCCAGTCGGTGGCGAAGGCCGCGGGCGCGGACGCCGGGGAGAACTCCGGCGCCGCCCGCGGCCCCAGCCGCGCGACTGCCAACGGAAATCCCCGGCCCGGCCGCGGCCTCGGCCGCGCCCTCGCCACGCACTGGTACGCCTGGGCCATGGTCGCCCCGGTGGTGCTCGTCCTCGGCGTGATCATCGGGTGGCCGCTCGTCCGGGGCGTCTACCTGTCGCTCACCGACGCCAACGAGCGCAACGTCTCCCGCACCATCGGCGTGCGCCACATCGAGGCGACGTACGAGTTCGTCGGGCTCGACAACTACACGGCCGTGCTCGGTGATCCGGTCTTCTGGCAGCGGCTGGTGTGGACGGTGCTGTGGACCGTCGCCTGCGTCTCCATCACCTTCGTCCTGGGCCTCGCCCTGGCCACCATGCTCAACCGGCAGTTCCGGGGCCGTGCCGCCTACCGGATGGCCCTCATCCTGCCCTGGGCCGTCCCCGGCTTCGTCTCCGTCTTCGCCTGGCGGTTCCTCTTCAACCGCGACAACGGCATCCTCAACAAGGTCCTCGACGGCGGCGGCATCTCCGCCGTCCCGTGGCTCGACGACCCGACCTGGGCCAAGTTCTCCGTCATCGCCGTCAACGTCTGGCTCGGCGTCCCCTTCATGATGGTCGCCCTGCTCGGCGGCCTGCAGTCGATCCCCGGCGAGCTCTACGAGGCCGCCGAGATGGACGGGGCGCGGCCGTGGCAGCGGTTCCGGCACATCACGCTGCCCGGACTGCGCGCCGTCAGCATGACCGTGATCCTGCTCTCCACCATCTGGACCTTCAACATGTTCCCGGTGATCTTCCTGCTGACGCGGGGCGGCCCCGGCGACTCCACCGAGATCCTGGTGACCCAGGCCTTCCGCGAGGCCTTCATCGCGAGCCCCCGTGACTTCGCCGGCTCCGCGACCTGGGGCGTCCTCATCCTCGCCCTGCTCATGATCTTCGCGCTGGTCTACCGGCGCTCGCTGCGCAAGCAGGGAGAGGTGTGGTGACCGTGACCACCGCCGACCAGACCGCCCGCGACAAAACCGCCCGTGCCCGCGGCAGCCGCTCCCCGCTCGCCTCCGTCGGCCTGCACGCCACGCTCCTCGTCGCCTCCGTCGTCGCCGTGTTCCCGGTGCTGTGGATCCTGCTGACCTCGCTCAAGCCCGCGAAGTACGCGATCACCACGGACTTCGTGAAGGAACCCAACCTCGGCAACTACCGCTACCTGCTGGAGGACAGCCACTTCCTGGCCTGGTTCGGCAACTCCGTCCTGGTCGCCGGCGTCACCACCGTCCTCGGCGTGTTCATCGCCGCCACCACCGGATACGCCGTCAGCCGCTTCAAGTTCCCCGGCATGAAGCCCCTGATGTGGACCCTGCTCATCACGCAGATGTTCCCGATGGCCATCCTCATCGTCCCGCTCTACAACCTCATGGGCGACCTCGGGCTGCTCAACCAGCCCCTCGGCCTGATCATCACCTACCTCACCATCGCCGTGCCGTTCTGCGCGTGGATGATGAAGGGCTTCTTCGACACCATCCCGGTCGAGATCGACGAATCCGGCCGCGTCGACGGACTCAACCCCTTCGGCACCTTCTGGCGCCTGATCCTGCCGCTCGCCAAGCCCGGCCTCGCCGTCACCGGCTTCTACGCCTTCATCACGGCCTGGGGCGAGGTCGCCTACGCCTCCGCCTTCATGGTCGGCGACGAGAACCTCACCCTCGCCGGCGGACTCCAGACCTTCGTGACCCAGTACACCTCCAACTGGGGTGCCATGAGCGCGGCCTCCGTGCTCATCGCCATCCCGGCGGCGATCTTCTTCCTCTTCGCCCAGCGTCACCTCGTCGCCGGGATGACAGCGGGCGCGACCAAGGGCTGACCACCCGCGCCCACCCACGCATCACCGGCCCGATCTCTCCAAGGACGACATGACCCAGCACCTCGCCGAAACGCTCTCCACCGCCAGCGGCACCCTGCCCGGCTGGTGGAGAGAAGCGGTGATCTACCAGGTCTATCCGCGCAGCTTCGCCGACTCCAACGGGGACGGCATGGGGGACCTCGAAGGCATCCGCACGCGACTGCCCTACCTCAAGGAGCTCGGCGTCGACGCCGTCTGGCTGAGCCCCTTCTACGCCTCCCCCCAGGCCGACGCCGGCTACGACGTCGCCGACTACCGGGCCATCGACCCCATGTTCGGCAGCCTGCACGACGCCGACGCCGTGATCCGCGAGGCCCACGCGCTCGGGCTGCGCATCATCGTCGACCTCGTCCCCAACCACTGCTCCGACCAGCACGAATGGTTCAAGCAGGCACTCCGCGAAGGCCCCGGCAGCCCGCTGCGCGAACGCTTCCACTTCCGCCCCGGACAGGGCGAGAACGGCGAGCTGCCGCCCAACGACTGGGAATCCCTCTTCGGCGGACCCTCCTGGACCCGCGTCGCCGACGGCGAGTGGTACCTGCACCTCTTCGCCTCGGAACAGCCCGACTTCAACTGGGAACACCCGGCCGTCCAGGACGAGTTCCGCTCCATCCTGCGGTTCTGGCTCGACCTCGGCACCGACGGCTTCCGCATCGACGTCGCCCACGGCCTCGTCAAGGCCCCCGGCCTGCCCGACCTCGGCCGCAGCGAACAGCTCAAGCTGCTCGGCAACCAGGTCCTGCCCTTCTTCGACCAGGACGGCGTCCACGAGATCTACCGCTCCTGGCGGACCGTCCTCGACGAATACGCCGGGGACCGCATAGGCGTCGCCGAGGCCTGGACCCCCAGCGCCGAGCGCACCGCGCTCTACCTGCGGCCCGACGAGCTCCACCAGGCCTTCAACTTCCACTACCTGAACACCGGCTGGGACGCGGACGCGCTGCGCGCCGCCATCGACGACTCCCTCGACGCGATGCGACCCGTCGGCGCCCCCACGACGTGGGTGCTGTCCAACCACGACGTGGTGCGGCACGTGACCCGCTACGGCGGCGGGGAGCAGGGCCTCGCCCGCGCGCGGGCGGCGGCGCTGCTGATGCTGGCCCTGCCCGGGTCGGCGTACGTCTACCAGGGCGAGGAACTGGGCCTGCCCGAGGTCACCGACCTGCCCGACGAGGTCCGCCAGGACCCGTCCTTCTTCAAGGAGAACGGCCAGGAAGGCCTGCGCGACGGCTGCCGCGTACCGATCCCGTGGTCGGGCACCGAGGCCCCGTACGGCTTCGGCGACGGCGGCAGCTGGCTGCCCCAGCCCGCCGCGTGGGCGGGGCTGAGCGTCGAGGCGCAGACCGGCGACCCGGCGTCCACGCTGGAGCTCTACCGGACGGCACTGCGCATCCGCCGCGAGCGGCCGGAACTGGGCGCGGGCGACGCCGTGGAGTGGCTGCCCGCCCCCGCCGGGGTGCTGGCCTTCCGGCGCGGCGGCTTCGTCTGTACCGTCAACACCACGGGCGAACCCGTACGGATGCCCGCGCCCGGGACGGTGCTGCTCGCCAGCACGGACCCGGCCGGGGACGCGGACCTGCTCCCGGCCGACAGCGCGGTGTGGTGGCTGGGGTGACCTCCCCGCTCCGGCTGACGGACATCGCCGCGCAGGCCGAGGTCAGCGAGGCGACGGTCAGCCGTGTGCTCAACGGCAAGGCGGGCGTGGCGGCCGGCACCCGGCACCGGGTGCTGGCCGCGCTCGACCTGCTCGGCTACGAGCGGCCCGTACGGCTGAAACGGCGCAGCAACGGGCTGGTGGGCCTGCTCATCCCCGAGCTGACCAACCCGATCTTCCCGGCGTTCGCCCAGGTCATAGAGCAGGCGCTGGCCGGGCACGGCTACACGCCGGTGCTCTGCACGCAGACCCCGGGCGGGGCCACCGAGGACGAGCTGGTGGAGCAGCTGGAGGAACGCGGGGTCACCGGCATCGTGTTCCTGTCCGGCCTGCACGCGGACGCGTCGGCCGACCCCGCCCGCTACCAGCGTCTGGCGGCGCGCGGGGTCCCGTTCGTCCTGATCAACGGCTTCAACGAGGCCATCAGCGCCCCCTTCGTCTCCCCGGACGACCGGGCGGCCGCCGACATGGCCGTGCGGCACCTGGAGGAGCTGGGCCACCGCCGCATCGGCCTCGCGATCGGGCCGACCCGCTACGTCCCCTCCGCCCGCAAGGAGCAGGGCTTCCTCGCGGCCCTGCCCGGCGCGGCGGCCGAGGGGCTGGTCCAGCGCACCCTGTTCACGGTCGAGGGCGGCCACGCGGCGGGCGGCGCCCTGCTGGACCGGGGCTGTACGGGGGTGGTCTGCGCGAGCGACATGATGGCCCTCGGCGTCATCCGCGCGGCCCGCGAACGGGGGCTGCGGGTACCGCAGGACGTCTCGGTGGTCGGCTTCGACGACTCCCCGCTCATCGCCTTCACGGACCCGCCCCTGACCACGGTCCGCCAGCCGGTCCGCGCGATGGCCACGGCGGCGGTCGGCGCCCTCCTGGAAGCGGTGGCCGGTACCCCGGTCCAGCGCACGGAGTACGTCTTCCAGCCGGAACTGGTGGTACGGGGGTCGACGGGGCCGGGGCCGGAGGGGGGCTGAGGGGGCTGGGGGGGCTTCCGGCGTGGGCCCGCCATCGCCCCCTCGACCCCCTGGGGCCGGTCGGCGCCTGCCCACCCGCCCCCCGGGTGCGGGGCGGGGTCGAGGGGCGGCGGGACTTGACCTGGTCCGTGTCAGGGAGGGTTTGGGGGTTTCCCGTCCGTCTCATCGTCCTTCCGTGTCGGGACGGGCTGTCAAGGGCGCTCCCTTCGGTCGCGTCGCTTCGCGATGGCCTTCGGCCACCCTTGACAGCCCGACCCGCCACGGAATGCCAAAGACTGCCGGGAAACCCCCAAAAGAACGGTTACCGAGGACAGGACTGGAGGAGCGGCCCCGTCAGCGATGCGCGGCCTGGCTCCGTCCGGGTGGGCCGGGCATGCGGGCCGACATCCCCCTGATCCAGGGCCGGGGGAGGCCAGACCACGCGAAACGGCGATGAGACCGTCCGGAGAAGCCCCCCGGCGCGTCAGATCGCTACGCGCTCCGCACGGCTTGGCGTCTGCGGTCCGCCTGGGGCAGAGGTGACTATCGGGGGAGGAAGGTCTCGCGCCAGGTCAGCGACGACATGTTCAGGGCGGCGTCGGCGAGGGACTTGGCGGAGGCCGTCTTCAACGCGTTGAGGCTGGAGTCGATCCAGTTCTGCACGTTCGCGTTGCCCTGTTCACGGTATTCGACCGCTTGGATCAGGCATTCGAGTTTGTCCGCGTCGTGAGCGATGACCACCTCGGGGTCGGTGCCGTTCTCGTAGTCCTCCACGACCGCCTGGATGCCGGCGGCGACGGCCGGGTGGGCGGTCGCGAGCTGGTCGGCGGTGATCTCCTCGTTGGAGGCGGCTTTGAGGTAGCGGCGGCCGATGTGGGGGATGTCGCCGAGGCGGGTTTCCTGGGTGTCGTGCATGACGCACATGAGCGTGGCGCGGGCGGCGTCGGCGCCCTCCATCATCGCGAGGACGGCACCGATGGCCGCGACCCGGAAGCTGTGCTCGGCGATGCTTTCCGGGTCCCTGACTCCGGTGTGCCACCACCCCGACCGGCGCTCACGCTTCAGGACGCCCAGCTCGAACAGGAAGCCTGCCGTGCCCTCTGCATTGGCCGTCTCGTCTGCCATGTGGTGCCCTCCGAGTTGGTCATTGATGCTCGCTTAGACGGTAGTGCACGGTGTTCAGCTCGCGCCTGGATCTTTCCGACAGCCCGTTTCCATCCAGTAGTTGGGTGATCAGGCGTGCCAGCGTTCGGGTCAGGTCGCGGGCTGCCAGCGGCAGCCATGGGTGGGCTTCCAGCAAGGCCCACACGGTGTGTGCGTAGAGGTCCGGGAAGCCAGGTGCCCGATGGAGGCCGTGTACCAGGCCGCGCAGCAGTGTGACGGGGTCCCAGTGCGTCATTTCCCGGTCACGCATGAAGGCGTCGTTGGCTTGGGGCCGCTGTATCACGCCCAGCCAAAGGGCCCAGTAGTTGAGGTTGGCCACCTCGCCTTCGTCGCTGTCTGCCATCGAGCGATCGATGAAGTCCCACAGGGGTTGAGGGTCGCCCAGTCGCGCCAGGGCCGTGGCGGTGGAACGAGCCTCCGCCCAGTGGGGTGTCCAGCCGCGCCCTACGAGCACTCCGCGCCGGGCGTGGAGTGCGTGGGCCGTCCATGACGCGGCGTCGGGACCAGGGTCGTAGGAGAGCAGGTAGAGGCTCTGGCGATGGAGGAGCGAACTCTCTCCGCCGACTCGTACCGCGGCCTCGGCGGTGTCGCGAAGGTGTGAGAAGAAGGCGGCCCGCTCGGTCGGGGTGAGCTGTGGGGCCGATGCGACGGGGCCCCGGCGAGCAGGAACAGGCCGTCGACGCAGTGCGGGCGGGGCGGAGCCGTTGACCGCCCACGCGATCATATGTGCCGTGTCCCTGGTGTGGACCCACTCCGAGAGGGGGTGTGGTTCCCCGGGGCGGGCAGGGGTCAGCGCCGCTTCGATGATGCGGTCGGCGTCCATCGCGGCATCCAAGAGGATGACGACGTCCGGATCCGCGCCCAGCGTAGGTAAACGGCGACGGAGGCCGAGCAGATCCGCGCCCCGCATGTTCGAGATCGGCCGACGGCCGGACTCCCAGCCTTGGTAGGTACCCACGCCCACACGAGGAGTTCGGCCATCTCCTCCTGCGAGCGGGGGATGCTCTCCCGCGCAGTGCGGAGCACGAAGCCCGAGACGAGCCCCGTGCCTCGTGTGCTGACTGCCACGGGGACCCCCGATCACTCCGGCGTGACATCTCGTACCAACGGTGAGTGTTCCCGCAACTACAGCGGGCTTAGGTTCGGCACGTCAACGCCTCAAGGGGTCTTTTCCCACTGACGGTTCACGGCGTACCGCAGCGTCCGAGGCGGCTTTGAAGGGGTGATTCGGCATGCCCGGACTCCTCGCGGACTTCACCTTCAACCGACTCCCCCATATCGACAGGAGCTTCACCATGTTCTGTGCTTCGGCCCCACCGGGGGCGGCGTGATGACGACGGAACCCGCCAGGTGGCATGAAGAGCCGGTGGTGCTGCCCGTGCGGGGCGGTCGCCCCGTGCCCCGGCCGGTAGCGGGGTGCCCGGAGTGCGAGCGGTTGGCGGTCCTGCGGAAGGCCGCCGTGCAGGAGAGGGACGAGTCCGTGGTCGTCGACTGCAACGTGCTCCTGAGGATGCACGGGACGGGGCACTGATGGACATGCAGACCTGGCGGGACGGGTGGGTGCGGGCCACCGATGCGGCCGAGGCCGTACGGACTGCCTTGGCCGCGCTCGGGGTTCCCGAAGGGGAGTGGTGCGGCCTCCGTCCCTTGGTCACGAAGACCGGTGGGCCGTTGGTCGATCTCGGCACCGTCCGGGCAGAGGCGGCGGAGCGGCTCGCCGAGGCGCTGCGGGCCGTGATGACCACCGACGTCGACACCTACCCGTAGGGTGCCGGCGGCCTCGGTCGCATCAGGGCTTCCGGGGCGGGTTCGGTGCCGGGGTGGGCGGGGTTTCGCAGGTCAGGTCGTGGGGCGGGAGGGTGCCCGTGGTCAGGTAGGCGGTGAGTGCGCGGGTCGCGCAGGGGTTGGTGCCGTTGACGATGTGTCCCTCGCCCCCGGCGACGGTGACCATCCGGGAGCCGTGCAGGGCGCGGTGCATGGCGAGGGCGCCGGGCAGGGGGGTGCTGGGGTCCCACTCGTTCTGCAGGATCAGGGCGCCGGCCTCGTTGTCCACCGTCGTCGGGGGTTCGCTGCCCTGCCCCCAGAAGGCGCACGGCTTGATGTTGGACGCGAAGTCGCCGTAGAGGGGATGGCGGGCCTTGTCGCGGACCGCGTCGAGGCGGTACCGCTCGGGATCGTGCGGCCATGTGCGGCTGTCGCCGCACAGGACGGCCCAGGCGCTCGCCGTGTCGTTGTCCGGGGGGACCTCCCGGGTGGCGGGGGCCGCTGTCGAGGGGGCCGCCGCCTTCAGGGCGGCGATCCATTCGGCCGCCTTCTCGACGTGGGCGAACCTGGCGTGCTGCGCGCGGATGCCGTCGCCGGTGAGGGGTGTGCCGGCGGAGTCGACGGGCTCGCGGTCGGCCCGCGCGACCAGGTCCCAGAAGGTCCTGCGGACCTCGGCGGGCGTGCTGCCCAGGCCGTACGTCGTGTGCCGCAGGGCGGTCCATTCGCTCCAGCGGGCGAAGGCGGCGTCGGCCCCCTCGGCCATCCCCTGGAACATGCCCTGCCAGACCCGTGTGGGGTCGGCCGCGCTGTCCAGCACGAACCGGTCGGTGCGTCGGGGGAACATCTGTGCGTAGACGGCGCCGAGGTAGGTGCCGTAGGAGAACCCGAGGTAGGAGATCTTCCGCTCGCCGAGTGCGGCCCGGACGGCGTCCATGTCGCGTGCGGTGTTGCGGGTGGTGAGGTGGCGGAGGGTGTCACCCGCCTTCGCCCGGCACTTGTCGGCCACCGTACGGGCCCACTCCACGTCCTTCGCGAACGTCTCGGCCCGGTGCGGGCGTTCGTGGTCCTGCTCGTCCGCGGTCAGACCGCAGCCGACGGGAGAGCTCCGCCCGACGCCCCTCGGGTCGAAGCCGATGAGGTCGTAGCGGCTCCGCACTTCCTCGGAGAGGTCCACCGCCGGGTCGACGGGCAGGTTCAGGCCCGGTCCGCCGGGGCCGCCGGGGTTGAGCAGGAGGACGCCCCGGCGTTCCTCCGGGTGGCTCGCCCTCAGGCGGGACACCGCGATGTCGATCTTCCTGCCGCCGGGATCGGCGTAGTCCAGCGGCACCGTGAGCGTCGCGCACTGCAGGGCCGCGGGGGCCGGCGCGCCGCAGCGCTGCCACCGGAGCGGAGCCGGGGTGGAGGAGGCCGCCGCGGGGGTGAGCGTGGAGAGGAAGGCCGCCGCTGCGATGCCTGCCGCGAGGAGGGGTGTCGTTCGTCCGGTTCGCATGAGGGGTCTCCTGGTCTGCGGGGTGGACGCCGATCCTGGCCCGCCGGGCGGCGGGTGCGCATCGCGGCAACGCGGGAGGAGGAGTTCCCCCGATCGGGGGAGGCCGGTGGGGAACCGGCTGGCCATACTGGCAGATCATGATCAAAGCAATCCGGCCGCTGCTGCGCGGCTCCACGTACACGGGTGCGCTCTTCGCCTACGGCGGCCTGCTGTCGGGCCTTGCGCTCCCGCCCCTCATCGCCGTCACCTGGGCGCTGGCTCCGGGGCCGGTGGGGACCGCCCTGGCCCTGGTGGTCTGGGCCGCGCTGATCGGCGCGGCGGGGCTGGCCCGCACCACGCGGCGGATGCTGATCGTGGGCGCCCGCAGGCTGCTGGGGGTCCCGTTGCCGGATCCGGTGGCCGCGGGCCCGGGCCGTCCCGACCGCTGGCGGACCCCACTCTGGCTGCTGCTGCACGTGGCGCTGGGGTGGACGGGGGCGCTGGTGAGCGGGATGCTGCTGTTCGCCGGGCTGACCCTTCCGGTGGGCTGGTTCCGTGCGGAGGCGGGGCTGAGCCTGTTCGGCCGGACGGTACGCGTGGCGGGCGGCGACTGGGGCGGCGGGGCGGCGGCGTTCCTCTGCCTGCTGCTGGCGGCGGCCGGGTGCGCGGCGGTGGCCGGTGCCCTGCGGTGGCTGGCGCCGAGGCTGCTGGGGCCGTCGGCGGCCGAGAGGCTCGCGCTGGCGGCCGAGCGGGAACTGCGGCTGGCCGAACGCAACCGGCTGGCCCGCGAGTTGCACGACTCGATCGGTCACACGCTGACCGCCACCACCATCCAGGCGGCGGTCGCGGGCGAGGTGATGTCCGCCGACCCTGCGGCGGCGCGGGCCGCCCTGCGCAGCATCGAGGAGTCGGCGCGGGCCGCGTTGGAGGACCTGGACCACGTACTGGGCGTGCTGCGCGAGGAGGAGGCGCAGACGGCGCCGACCCGGACCCTCGCCGACCTGCCCGAGCTCCTGGACCGGTTGCGGCACGCGGGCGCGGTGGTGGAGCCGGACCTGTCCGGCGATCTGGCGGGGGTGCGCGGGGCGCTCTCCCGGGCGGCGTACCGGATTCTGCAGGAGGCCCTGACCAACGCGTTGCGGCACGGGGCGGCCGGGCCGGTGGAGGTCCGGGTGGCGCTCACGCCGGCCGCGCTGGAGATCGGCGTGGTCAACCGGACCGGGCCGGCCCGGGGCTCCTTCCCCACGTCGGGGCACGGTCTGCCCGGCCTGACCGAGCGCGTACGGCTGTTGCACGGTGAGATCGAGGCGGGCCCGGACGGTCCGGGGCAGTGGCGGCTGGCGGTCCGGCTGCCGGTCCGGGCGGCGGCGTGAGCGGCGCCGACGGGAGTCCGGCCCCCGTCACCCTCCTGATCGCCGACGACGACGAGGTGACCCGCAGCGGTCTGTGCACGCTGCTCGCGGCACAGCCGGGGATCGCGGTGGCCGGGGAGGCCGCCGACGGGGTCGAGGCGGTCGAACAGGCCCGGCTCCTGCGGCCCGACGTGGTCCTGATGGACGTGCGGATGCCGCGCCGCAACGGGATCGAGGCCACCCGGCTGCTGCTGGCCGGGCCGGAGGAACCGCCGAAGGTCGTGGTGATCACCACCTTCGAGAACGACGGCTACGTCACCGCCGCGCTCGGCGCCGGGGCCAGCGGGTTCGTCCTCAAGCGGCTCCCGGTCCGGCAGATCGCCGAAGCGGTACGGGTGGTCGCCGCGGGCGAGGCGGTCCTCTTCCCGGCGGCGCTGGGCCGGATGGTCGCCGCCCGCCCGCGCGGCTCCGCCGAGGCGTTGCCGAAGGCGGCGCTGACGGTCCGTGAGGAAGGGGTGCTGCGGCTGATGGCGACCGGCCTGTCCAACCCGGAGATCGCCCAGTCGCTCACGGTGAGCCTGGAGACGGTGAAGACGCACGTCGGGAACGTGCTCACCAAGCTCGGCGCGCAGAACCGGACCCACGCGGTCGTGATCGCGTACGAGTCCGGTCTGGTGGTGCCGGGGTTCGCCGGCTGACGGGCAGGGCCGGGGGAGCGGACCCGGAAACAATTCTGCAATCTCTTGCGCAAGCTCTTGCAACACGCCTGGGCGGCCCCTACGGTCAGCGGCAATCCCCCACCTCTCCGCCAGGAGGCCCCCATGCCCCGCACCGCAAGAGCCCGCAGAGCCCGCAGAGCCCGCAGGGTTCCCAGGAGCCTGGTCGCCGGAATCGCCCTCACCGCCGCCACCCTCACCGCCCAGGCCCCGCAGGCGCAGGCGGCGCCGCCCGGCGGGAAGGACGTCACCGCCGTGCTGTTCGAGTGGCGGTTCGACTCCGTCGCCGCCGCCTGCACCAGCACCCTCGGGCCCGCCGGGTACGGCTACGTCCAGGTGTCGCCGCCCCAGGAGCACATCCAGGGGCCCCAGTGGTGGACCTCGTACCAGCCCGTCAGCTACAAGATCGCCGGACGGCTCGGGGACCGGGCCGCCTTCCAGCGGATGGTCGACGCCTGCCACGCCGCCGGCGTGAAGGTGGTCGCCGACTCCGTCATCAACCACATGGCCGCCAACGACGGTGTGGGGACCGGGGGTTCCCCGTATACGAAGTACGACTACCCCGGCCTCTACTCCGTCGCCGACATGGACGACTGCCGGGCGACGATCTCCGACTACCGCAACCGGGCCGACGTCCAGAACTGCGAGCTGGTGCAGCTCGCGGACCTCGACACCGGTGAGGACCACGTACGCGGACGGATCGCCGGCTACCTCAACGACCTGCTCTCCCTGGGCGTGGACGGCTTCCGGATCGACGCCGCCAAGCACATGCCCGCCGCCGACCTGGCCGCCATCAAGTCCCGGCTGACCAACCCGGGCGCCTACTGGAAGCAGGAGGCGATCTACGGGGCCGGGGAAGCCGTCCAGCCCACCGAGTACCTGGGCAACGGGGACGTGCAGGAGTTCCGCTACGCCCGTGACCTCAAGCGGGTGTTCCAGAGCGAGAACCTCGCCTACCTGAAGAACTTCGGGGAGGCCTGGGGCTACATGCCGGGCGGCCAGGCCGGGGTCTTCGTCGACAACCACGACACCGAGCGCGGCGGCGACACCCTCAACTACAAGAACGGGTCCGACTACACCCTGGCCAACGTCTTCATGCTGGCCTGGCCCTACGGCTCGCCCGACGTCCACTCCGGCTACGAGTGGACCGACCGGGACGCCGGACCCCCCAACGGCGGCACCGTGAACGCCTGTTACACCGACGGCTGGAAGTGCCAGCACGCCTGGCGCGAGATCTCCTCCATGGTCGCCTTCCGCAACGCGGCCCGCGGCCAGGCCGTCACCGACTGGTGGGACAACGGCGGCGACCAGATCGCCTTCGGCCGCGGCGCCAAGGCCTACGTGGCGATCAACCACGAGACGGCCCCCCTCACCCGCACCTTCCAGACCTCCCTCCCCGCCGGCTCCTACTGCGACGTGCAGAGCGGCCGTCCGGTGAGCGTGGACTCCGGTGGCCGGTTCACCGCCACCCTCGGCGCGGGCACCGCCCTCGCCCTGCACGTGGACGCCCGTACCTGCGCGGCCCCGGCCGCCGGCGCCTCGTTCGCCGTCAACGCCACCACCGTGCCCGGCCAGGACGTCTACGTCACCGGCGACCGCCCCGAGCTCGGCAACTGGAACACCGGCGCCGCCCTCAGGCTCTCCTCCGCCGCCTACCCCGTCTGGAAGCTCGACGCCGCCCTCCCCGCCGGGACCGCCTTCGCCTACAAGTACGTCCGCAAGGACGCCGCCGGGAACGTCACCTGGGAGAGCGGAGCCAACCGCGCCGCCACCGTCCCGGCCAACGGCACGGTCACGCTGACCGACACCTGGCGCGACTGACCCGCCACCCGGCCCACCCGCCCCGTACCCGAGGAGACCCGCCTTGATACGCCCCGCCGCAGGAGCGCTCGCCGCCGCGCTGGCCGTGACGCTCCTGCCCGCCCTCCCCGCGACGGCGGTCGCCGCCGACCGGGCGCCGGCCCCGCCCCCGGACGCGAAACTGGCCGCCGAGCCGGCCCGGCACGACCTCACCCGCGAGCAGTTCTACTTCGTGCTCCCGGACCGCTTCGCGAACGGCGACCCGGGCAACGACCGGGGCGGTCTGACCGGCAGCCGTTCGCAGACCGGCCTGGACCCCACGGACAAGGGCTTCTACCAGGGCGGGGACCTCAAGGGACTCACCGACCGGCTCGACTACATCAAGGGGCTCGGCACCACCGCGATCTGGATGGCGCCGATCTTCAAGAACCAGCCCGTCCAGGGCACCGGCAAGGACGAGTCCGCCGGCTACCACGGCTACTGGATCACCGACTTCACCCAGGTCGACCCGCACTTCGGCACCAACGCCGATCTGACGCGGCTCATCGACACGGCGCACCGCAAGGGGATGAAGGTCTTCTTCGACGTCATCACCAACCACACCGCCGACGTCGTCGACTACCGGGAGGGCTCCCACGACTACCTGTCGAAGGGGGCCTTCCCGTACCTGACGAAGGACGGGGTGCCCTTCGACGACTCCACCGCGACCGAGGGGGGAGGGGCCGGCAAGGGCTTCCCCAAGACCGGCCCCGGCACCTTCCCCCGCACCCCCTTCGTGCCCGAGGCGAAGAAGGACCTCAAGGTGCCCGCCTGGCTCAACGACCCGGCGATGTACCACAACCGGGGCGACTCCACCTTCGCCGGGGAATCCTCCGGGCAGGGCGACTTCTCCGGCCTCGACGACCTGTGGACCGAGCGCCCCGAGGTCGTCGAAGGGATGGAGAAGATCTACGAGAAGTGGGTCAAGGACTTCGCCGTCGACGGCTTCCGCATCGACACCGTCAAGCACGTCGACACCCCCTTCTGGACGAAGTGGGCCACCGCCCTCGACAAGTACGCCGCCCGGCACGGCCGGAAGAACTTCTTCATGTTCGGCGAGGTCTACTCCGCCGACACCGCCGTCACCTCCCCGTACGTGACGCGGGGGCGCCTCGACGCCACGCTCGACTTCCCGCTCCAGGACGCGATCCGCGCGTACGCCTCCCAGGGCGCGGCGGCCCCGCGGCTGGGCTCCGTACTGGCCGACGACTACCGGTACACCACGGACAAGGCGAACGCCTACGAGCAGGTCACCTTCCTCGGCAACCACGACATGGGCCGCTTCGGGACCTTCCTGAAGCAGGACCGGCCGGGGGCGGGGGAGCAGGAACTGCTGGACCGCTACCGGCTCGCCAACGAGCTGATGTTCCTCTCCCGGGGCAACCCGGTGGTCTACTCCGGTGACGAGCAGGGCTTCACCGGCTCCGGCGGTGACAAGGACGCCCGCCAGCCGCTGTTCGCCACCCGCATCGCCGACTACCTGGACGACGACCAGCTCGGGACGGCGCGCACGCACGCGAGCGACGCCTACGATCCGGGACACCCGCTCTACCGGCAGATCAGTGCTCTCTCGAAGCTGACGAAGGACCACCCGGCCCTGCGGGACGGCGTCCAGAGCGAACGCCTCTCCGACGGCTCCGTCTACGCCTTCGCCCGCACCGACACCCGCAGCCGTACCGAGTACCTGGTCGCCGCCAACAACGCCGCCGAGGCGCGGACCGTCGAACTCGACGCCCCGGCCGGCGCCCAGTACCGCACCCTGTACGGCGGCACCGCGCAGCCCCGCTCCTCGGCCGCCGGAAAGCTCACCGTCACCGTCCCCGCCCTCGGCTCGGTGGTCCTCCAGGGCACCGCGCCCCTCGCCGCCCCCGCCACCCGGCCCGCCCTGACGCTCAAGGCCCCGGCCGCCGGCGCCACCGGCACCGTCGAACTCTCCGCCGACGTCACCGGCGGCGGCCTGAACCGGGTCGTCTTCGCCGCCCAGACCGGCACCGGCCCGTGGCAGGTCCTCGGCTCCGCCGACCACGCCCCGTACAAGGTCACCCAGCAGGTCACCGCGCCGGCCGGAACCCCCCTGCGCTACAAGGCCGTCGTCGTCGACGCCTCCGGCCGCACCGCGAGCGCCCTCGCCGGATCCGTCTCCGGCCAGGTCCCGCCCGCCCCGGTCCCCACCGCCACGCAGCGCGACTACGCGGTCGTCCACTACCACCGCCCCGACGGCGACTACACGAACTGGCGCCTCTACGCGTGGGGCGACCTCGCCGACGGCGAGGCCACGACCTGGCCCGCCGGGCACGACTTCACCGGCCGCGACGCCTACGGCGCCTTCGCCCACGTCCGTCTCAAGCCCGGCGCCTCCTCCCTCGGCTACCTCGTCATCGACAAGGACGGCACCAAGGACGTCGCCGCCGACCGGACGGTCGACGTGACGAAGACCGGGGAGATCTGGCTCGAACAGGGCAAGGAGGCCGTCCGCACCGACCGCCCCGCCTACCCGCCGCAGGACCAGGCCAAGGCCGTCCTGCACTACCAGCGCCCCGACGGCGCCCACGACGGCTGGGGCCTGCACGTGTGGACCGGCGCCGCCACCCCCACCGACTGGTCCAAGCCGCTGCTCCCCACCCGCACCGACTCCTACGGCGCGGTCTACGAGGTCCCCCTCGCCCCCGGCGCCACCAGCCTGAGCTACATCCTCCACAAGGGCGACGAGAAGGACCTCCCCACCGACCAGTCCCTCGACCTCAAGGCCACCGGCCACGAGGTGTGGATGCTCGGCGGCCGCGCCCCCTACCTGCTCCCGCAGCCCGCCGGATCCGCCGCCGCCCTCGACCTCACCAAGGCCGAAGCCGTCTGGATCGACCGCGACACCCTCGCCTGGAACGCCCCCGCGGCCGCCGCCTCCACCCAGCTCCTCGCCTCCCCGGAGGGCCGGATCACCACGGACGCCGGCGTCCTCCTTGAGGGCGGCGCCGCATGGCTGCGCCTGGACCGGGCCGAACTCACCCCCGCGCAGAAGCAGAAGTTCCCGCACCTCGCCCCGTACACCGCCTTCACCGTCGACCCCCGCGACCGCGGCCGGGTCCGCGAAGCCCTGCGCGGGCAGCTCGTCGCGAGCGCCCGCGCCGCGAACGGAGCCGTCCTCGCCGCCACCGGCGTCCAGCTCGCCGGCGTCCTCGACGACCTCTACGCGGCGAACGCGGCGAACACCCCGCTGGGCCCCGTCTTCAAGGACGGCCGCCCCACCCTTTCCGTCTGGGCCCCCACCGCCCGGCAGGTCTCCCTCGAACTCGACGGCCGCACCGTCCCCATGCGCCGCGACGACGCCACCGGCGCCTGGTCGGTGCGCGGCGAACGCTCCTGGACCGGCAAGCCCTACCGCTACGCCGTCACCGTGTGGGCGCCGTCCACCCGCCAGACCGTCCGCAACCTCGTCACCGACCCCTACTCCACCGCCCTGACCGCCGACTCCGCCCGCAGCCTGGTCGTGGACCTGGCCGACCCGAAGCTCGCCCCGCCCGGCTGGCGCGACCTGCGCAAGCCCGCACCGGTGCCCTTCACCTCGGCCCAGATCCAGGAGCTGCACGTCCGCGACTTCTCCGCCGAGGACCCCACCTCCCAGCACCCCGGCCAGTACCTGGCCTTCACCGACGCGCAGTCGGCCGGCATGCGGCACCTGAAGGAGCTGGCCGCCTCCGGCACCTCCTACGTCCACCTCCTGCCCGTCTTCGACTTCGCCACCGTCCCGGAACGGGCCGGGGACCGCACCCCGCCCGCCTGCGACCTCAAGGTGTACGCACCCGACTCCGAGGCCCAGCAGGCCTGCGTGAGCGCCGCCGCGGCGAAGGACGCCTACAACTGGGGGTACGACCCGCTGCACTACACCGTCCCCGAAGGCTCCTACGCGAGCGACCCCGACGGCACCGCCCGCACGGTCGAGTTCCGCAGGATGGTCCAGGGCCTGAACGGCGCCGGACTGCGCACCGTCATGGACGTGGTCTACAACCACACCGCGGCCGCCGGCCAGGCGGACCGCTCCGTCCTCGACCGCATCGTGCCCGGCTACTACCAGCGCCTCCTCGCGGACGGCAGCGTCGCCAGCTCCACCTGCTGCTCCAACACCGCCCCCGAGAACGCCATGATGGGCCGCCTGGTCGTCGACTCGGTCGTCACCTGGGCCAGGCAGTACAAGGTCGACGGCTTCCGTTTCGATCTGATGGGCCACCACCCGAAGGCGAACATCCTGGCCGTCCGCAAGGCCCTCGACGAGCTCACGCCCGCCAAGGACGGGGTCGACGGGAAGAAGATCGTCCTCTACGGGGAGGRCTGGAACTTCGGGGAGGTCGCCGACGACGCCCGCTTCGTCCAGGCCACGCAGAAGAACATGGCCGGCACCGGCATCGCCACCTTCTCCGACCGCGCCCGCGACGCCGTGCGCGGCGGCGGCCCCTTCGACGAGGACCCGCGCGTCCAGGGCTTCGCGTCCGGACTGTTCACCGCCCCCAACGGGTCCCTGGCGAACGGCACCCCCGCCGAGCAGCGCGCCCGCCTCCTGCACGACCAGGACCTGATCAAGATCGGGCTCTCCGGCAACCTGGCCCCGTACGTCTTCACGGACTCCACCGGCCGCCGGGTCAAGGGCTCCGACGTCGACTACAACGGCGCCCCCGCCGGCTACGCGGCCGCCCCCGGCGACGCCCTCGCCTATGTGGACGCCCACGACAACGAATCCCTCCACGACGCGCTGGCCTACAAACTCCCGGCGGGGACGTCCACCGCCGACCGGGCCCGCGCACAGGTCCTCGCCATGGCCACGGCCGCCCTCTCCCAGGGCCCGGCCCTCTCCCAGGCCGGCAGCGACCTGCTCCGCTCGAAGTCCCTGGACCGCAACTCCTTCGACAGCGGCGACTGGTTCAACGCCGTCCACTGGGACTGCCGGGCCGGCAACGGCTTCGGCCGCGGCCTGCCGCCCGCCGCCGACAACCGCGCCAAGTGGCCCTACGCGAAACCCCTGCTCACCGCGGCCGTCCCCGGCTGCGCCGACATCGACGGGGCCTCGGCCGCCTACCGCGACCTGCTGCGCGTACGGACGACGGAACCGGCCTTCGCCCTGACCACGTCCGCCGCCGTCCAGGAGCGGCTGGGCTTCCCGCTGTCGGGCCCCGAGGAGACCCCCGGCGTGATCACCATGACCCTCGGCGACCTCGTCGTGGTCTTCAACGCCACCCCGGACGAGCAGACCCAGCGCGTCCCGGCCCTCGCCGGCACCCGCTACGCGCTGCACCCGCTCCAGGCGGGCGGCTCCGACCCGGTGGTGAAGCGGTCCGGGTACGACGCGGGGACGGGAGCGTTCACCGCCCCGGCGCGGACGGTCGCCGTCTTCAAGAGGTCCTGACCGCAGGGCGGGACGGGACGGTGCCGGCCGCGGTCCGGCACCGTCCCGCCCGCCCCCCTCAGGGTCAGACCCAGATGCGGACGGCTTCCATCCGCCGCGACTGGCCGGTGGTGCCCACGTAGACCGGGTTCCCGCCGGCCGCGTTCAGCCAGCCGTAGTCCGCCACGTGCGCCTGCGCGGCCACGCTGCCGTTGCCGACCTGGAGGCCCAGCGCCTCCATGCGCCGCGACTGGCCGGTGGTGCCGACCGTCACCGCCTTGCCGTCGGCGGCGCACGCCCAGCCCTGCCACCCGATTTCCGCCAGGTGGGCGTTGGCACAGACACCGCCCGTGCCGCTGGTCGCGATCACCGCCGCCTCCATCCGGCGGCTCTGCCCGGTGGTCCCGGCGACCGCGCCGTCGCACACCGCGCCCTGCCATCCGATGCCCTCGACGTGGGCGGCGTAACAGACCTTACGGGCGGCCGGGGCCAGCGACTTCTGCCGGGCGGCCGCCGCCTGCACGTCCGCGATCACCGACGCGGGCGCCTCGACGGCCGAGGCCGGAGCCGCCGCCGAAGGAGCCGGGGCGGGCGCGGCCGGCTGCGCCTGGGCGGTGGCCACCCCCGTGGCCCCCAGCACCCCCGCCAGCGTGACGCCCAGTAAGACCCCGGCGGCCCTGCTCATGGAATTCCTCATGGTGTTCCCCTCCTGGTACCGACTGGTCGGGACCATCTCTACCGGCGCCCCGGAGCCCGCCGATACCGGTTGCGGGCCCTGCGGCCGAGAGGGGACGGAGCATGGCGCACGCCGGACCGTTGCGCCCGCGGGACCGGTTGTGCCTCAGACGTCGAGCCGGAGCTCCAGCAGGACCACCCCGTACACCCGGCCGTCCTTGCCCTGTTTCGAGGGGAACTCACCGACGACCCGGTAGCCCGCGCCCTGGTAGTACGCCAGCAGCCGCGGGTTGCTGGACACGCAGTCCAGGCGCGCCCGCTCCCGCCCGGTCCGGGCGATCCGCCGCTCCGCGTGATCGAGGATCCGCAGTCCGGTTCCCGGGGGAGCGGTCTCCCGCTCCACCATCAGCCGGTGCACGTAGCCCGCCACCGGCGGCTGGACGCCCCAGGCGTCCTCGTCCGACCACCACAGCTCGTACGCGCCCACGACCCGGCCGTCGGCGTCCTCGGCGAGCCACACCTCGCCGTCGCGCATCACGGCGCGGAAGTGCGCGGTGTCCTTGTCGCCCGGCTTCCACTGGTCGATCCCCTGCTTGCGCATCCACCGGGCCGCCTGGTCGTACAGCTTCACCAGCGTGCCGGCGTCCTTCTCCCCGGCCTGCCGGAACAAGATCCCGTCGTCAATGATCACGCGGGTATTATCGCCTCCGGGACCCGGCTCTCACCCGCCCGCGGGAGGCCCCGGCACCAGCCCGGCCAGCCGTCCCACCAGCTCACCGAAGGGCCCGTCGGCCGGCTCGTCGGCCAGGATCCGTACGAGGATGCCGGCCATCTCCGCGTCGTACGCGGCGCTCACGGCGGCCAGCGCCGCGAAGTCGTGCACCAGCTGCAGCTCCAGCTCGGCCCGCGGGATCCGGCGGCCGTCCAGCCAGATCAGCGCCGTCGACTCGGCCAGCGACACCCAGGACCGCACCACGAGCTCCAGCCGCGCGGGCGGCGCCACGATGCCGAGGTGGCTGAGGATCTGCTCGTACGCCGCCTGCCGCACCTCGTCGATCATCGCGTTGGTCCTGCTGCTGCCGACCGCGGGACCGCCGCGCATCAGTGCCGAGAAGCCGGGCCCGTGGTCGTCGACGAACGCGAAGAACCGGCCCATCACCCGCAGCAGCCGCGCCCCCAACGGGCCCTCGTGGGGCTCGCGGAACCGATCGGCCAGCTCGTCGGCGGCCCGCCGCAGCGCGGCCTCGTACAGGCTCAGTTTGCCGGGGAAGTAGTGGTAGACGAGCGGCCGCGATATCCCGGCGGCCGCCGCGATCTCGTCGATCGACACATCGTCGGGCGACCGGTTGCTGAACAGCTCCAGGGCGACCCCGATCAGCTGCTGCCGCCGCTCCTCGACACCCATTCTGCGTCGCACCCCGGTTGTCATGCCGACACCCTACTTCTCCCCGCGGGCGGGGAGTCCCCGGCGCCGTCGCTACAGGTCCAGGGCCAGCCGGCCGCCCGCCGCCCGCGAGACGCACAGCAGCATCGAGTCCGCGCGCTCCGCGTCGGTGAGGAGTCCGTCGCGGTGCTCCACCTCCCCTTCCAGGACCCGGTGTCGGCACGTTCCGCAGAAACCCTGCTCGCAGGAGTACGGGGTGGCGGGCAGGGCCCGGCGCACCGCCGTCAGGGCGGATTCGCCGGCCGCGACCTCGACCGTGGCGCCCGAGCGGCGCAGTTCCACGGTGAAGGGCCGCGCCGGGCCGGACGCCGCCGGGGCGAACCGCTCCAGGTGCACCGCCGAGGGGTCGGCGGCGGCCTCCGTGACGGCCCGCATCAGCGGTTCGGGCCCGCAGCAGTAGACCAGGGTGCCCGGCGCCGTGCGGGCGAGCGCGCCCAGGTCGGGCAGGCCCGTCTCGTCCTGCGGCGCGATCGTGACCCGGTCCCCGTACGCGGCGAGTTCGGGCAGGAACGGCATCGTGGCGCGCGACCGCCCCCCGTACAGCAGGGTCCAGTCGGCGCCCGCCGCGGTGGCCGCGCGGAGCATGGGCAGGATCGGGGTGATCCCGATGCCGCCGGCGACGAACGCGTAGGACGGGGCGGGGAGCAGTGCGAACCGGTCGCGCGGTGGCCGCAGTTCCAGCACCGTCCCCTCCATCAGCCGGGCGTGCGCCTCGCGCGAGCCCCCGCGGCCGTCCTCGACGAGCCGGACCGCGATGGTGTACCGCCCGGCGTCGGCCGGGTCCCCGCACAGCGAGTACTGGCGCACCAGCCCCGAGGGCAGGACGAGGTCGACGTGGGCGCCCGGGGTCCAGGCCGGCAGCGGGTCCGTCGCCGAGGCCGACTCCAGCGTCAGCAGCACCACCCCGTCGGCCGGTTCGCCGCGGGAGGTGACGCGGGCCCGCAGCAGCCGGCGCGGGGAGTGGCCCGACACCGGGGTCTCCAGTGCGGGGAGCGGCCACAGCGGGGAACGGCCTATCCGTGCGCGCAGCGCCCGCCGGGTCAGTACGGCGGCACCCGCCAGCGCCGTCACGGCGAGGGTCCGCTTCACGGCCGCACCCCGCCGTTCGCGCCGGGAGAGGCGGCCAGGTAGGCCACGGCCTGGGCCGTGGAGCCCTCCTGAGAAGGGTGGTAGGCGCGGGAGAGGTAGGTCGGGATCGACTTCAGCATCGCCCCCGCGGAAGGCAGCACCCCCTGCCGGCCGGCCCGGAGGAACTGGCCGAGGGAGGCCTTCGCGGCGGGCAGCGAGGGGTCGTTCTCCATGAAGAAGCGGGCGCCGCGCTGCCAGAGGAAGACCAGGGCGGTGAAGGCGGTGGCCCAGGTCCGGGCCCGGCGGTGGTAGTTGCCGTCCACGTGCATGAAGAGGTCGAAGGCCACCGAGCGGTGCTCGACCTCCTCCGCGCCGTGCCAGCGCAGCAGGTCCAGCATCATCGGGTCCGCGCCCCGGCGGTCGAGTTCCCCGGCGTTGAGGACCCAGTCGCCCAGGAACGCCGTGTAGTGCTCGATGGCCGCGATCATCGCGACCCGTTCCATCAGCCACCACTCGCGGGCCCGGCCCGGCGGCAGGGTCCGGTCGCCGAGCAGCTTCTCGAACAGCCAGTCCACCTGGGCGGTGTACGGGGTGGGGTCCAGGCCGAGGCGCCTCAGGTGGGGGAGGACGTCGTCGTGCGCGGTGGCGTGCATCGCCTCCTGCCCGATGAAGCCGATGACGTCCGCGCGCAGCCGCTCGTCCGTGATGTACGGGAGCACCTGCTTGTAGACGTGCACGAACCAGCGTTCACCGGCGGGCAGCAGCAGGTGCAGCACGTTGATGGTGTGCCCGGCGAAGGGGTCGCCGGGCAGCCAGTGGAGCGGGGTGTCCTCCCAGGAGAAGGACACGTTCCGCGCGTGGAGGTCCGTGTGTTCCGTCGTCACGGGGACGGGAGCGGGCGGCCTATTAGACATGGCGTCAATGTACTGATGGGTACGGGAGAGGAAAACCCCTCGGGCGCCACGAATACGAGGTGCCCCGCCGCCTAGCGGAGCACCCCCGCCTTCGTGCCGTCCGTCAGCTTCCCCGACAGGTCCACCTGCGCGCCCTCCTGCGCCTTCACGGCCAGCCGGTTGCCGTTCGCCGACCCGCTCACCCCGCCACCGGACACCGACAGTGACGCGAACTGCGCGCTGCCCGCCGCCAGGACGTACCACTGGCCCGCCCGGGACTTCCACAGCACCCCGGCCAGCACCCGCGGCTCCCGCGGCCCGCACGCCGCCGAGCCCTCCGCCTTGGCCGCCTGGGCCGCGAGCGGCGCGCCCGGCGCCAGGAACTGCGCCTGCACCCGGTCGGCCGTGCCCTGCCAGGTCTCCGCCCGGGTGCACAGCCAGATGGCCGCCCCGTCGCCCTCGGGCAGCGGCTGCTTCGCGTACGTCCAGGCGTTGACCGTACGCACCCCGTGCGAGCGCACCGAGGGCAGCAGGCACGCGATCCGCGCCCACTCGCCCAGCTCCGCGGCCTCCGTGACGTCGCGCGCCGCACCCGGGGCACCCGAGGTCAGCCGGGCCGGGGTCAGCTCGCCCAGGTCCGTCACCAGCCGGGTCGCACCGTCCCCGGTCAGCGACAGCGCGTTCCAGCTCGTACAGCTCCCGCCCGGCGCGGGCCCCAGCACCGGCGGGGTGATCCCCTCCGGGGTGAGCTTCAGCGCCGTCGGGGCCTCGGCGGGCTTGAGGAGGTCGCGCAGCGCGGCCCCGGTGACCCAGGGGGCCGTCAGGTAGCGGACGTTGTTGTCGACCCGGCTGAGCACCAGCCCCGTCGCCGTGTCCGCCGACGCCCCGTCCGTCCGGGCGAAGTCCAGGGCCGCGCCCGCCGTCCCGGAGCGCGGCTCGGCGTAGCGGACCACGCGCAGCCCGTCGTACAGCAGGACCACCACGGCCTGGTCGACGACGCCCGCGAACAGCAGCTGCGGCGGGCCCATCGGCGGCCCCGACGGGGTGCCCGGGGTGGCCGAGACCACCACCGCCCCGCCGGGCCGGGCCCATACCGCCAGCGCCCGGCGCAGCAGCTCCGTGTCCTCGGCGCGGTCGCCGCGCGCGGGCCAGGCGGAGAAGTCCGTACGGGAGGACGTGCGCCACGCGGCGGGCGCGACCCGCACCAGCCGCCCCGGATCCAGGGCCTGTTCCGCCGCCGCGTTGCGCGCGTACGGCGGGGCGGCGGGCCCGTCCGAGCCCCAGCCGCCGCCCGGCAGCGCGAGCAGCGCCCCGCACACCGCGAGGGCGGCCGCCCCGGCCAGCGAGGCCCGCGCGAACCGGCGCCGGCGCAACAGGTCGGTGGGCCGGGCCTGGAGCACGCACGGGTCGAACTCGGGGGAGGTGAACAGGGAGTCGTGCGCCGGATCCCCTGATTCCGCGACGGCCGCCCCGGGATCGGCGACCCCGGCCTCGGCGAGCACCCGGAGCACGTCCGCCTCCGTGAGCCCCTCCAGCGCCCGCAGCACGCAGGCCGCCCGCCCGGGGCCGTTGAGCGTGGCCAGCCACTGGTCCAGGGCCAGCTCCTCGGCCCCGCCGGCCCGCGGGAACAGGCGCAGCCCCCACACGCGGGGGAGCGGTGAGGGCAACTGCCCGCGCAGCGGGAACGCACGGAACGTCAGCGGGATCCCCGCCTCCAGGGCGGAGCGCAGCACGCGCAGCCGTACGTACGCGTACCCCGACTCGGCCCCGCCCGCCCCGCCGCGCGGGCCGGGGACCCCGCCCCGCGCCTCGCCGGATCCGGCTCCGCGCCGCCCGCGCGGCAGGGCCCGCTGGGTCAGGGCGTGGGCGGTGAGCACCCGGCGGTGGCGGCCGAAGGCGGGCGGCAGCACCAGATAGGCGAGCCGCACCAGCCGTGGGTAGTGCTCGACGATGGCGGCCTCGGCCTGCTCGACGTCGGGAGGCAGGGGGCGGGTGGCGGTATCCGGCGCAGTCACGTTCAGCAGAACGAGCGAATCGTCGGATGGTCACCCGCCCCCAGCTCACACGTTCGGACGAACCGGGGCGCCCACGGGGTGACCCGTCAGACGATCAGCCTGGCGCGCAGCGCCTCGACCGTCTCGTCCGCGACGCCCAGCCCCTCGCGCACGTACTTCTCCATCGAGCCGTACCGGACGCGCACCTCGTCGAGCCCCGCCTCCAGGTAGGAGGGGAACACCCCGATCAGCGCCAGCGCGATGTCCGGGTCCCCGCCCGCCGCCGTGAAACCCTCGATCATCGGGGCGAAGGCCGCCTTCACCGCCGGGTTCACCGACAGGTATTCGGCCATCAGGGTGTCCCCGTCGGCGCCGAGCAGCGCGAGGATCACCGTCGCGCCCCAGCCCGTACGGTCCTTGCCCGCCGTGCAGTGGAACAGCAGGGGACCCGCCTGCGGGTCGGCGGCCTCCGCGAGCAGCGTGCGGTACGCGGCGTGCGCGGAGGAGGTGGAGACGAACGAGCGGTACACCGAGCCGAACAGGGCCTGCGCCTTGCCGCCGCCCAGGTGCTCCTCGGCGACCACCGGGTCGGCGAGGAGGTCCTTGAGCTGGGTGGCGGCGGGCATCCGGCCCTCGTTCATCTTGTCGGCGAGCACGTCGCGCACCAGCAGCCGGGCCCCTTCCGGTATCCGGTCGGGGTGGTCGGCGCGCTCGGCGTCGCTGCGGAGGTCGATGACCGTGCGCAGCCCGAGCGCGGCCACCGCCGGGTCGGCGTCGAGGTCGAGCCGGTCGAGGGCGCCCGAACGCAGGACGAGGCCCGGGCGGACGCTGCGGCCGCCGGCGAGCGGGGTGCCCCCGAGGTCGCGGAGGTTGGCGACGGTGGTGGAGGGGGTGGCGGTCATCGTGGCGGCTCCAGCGGTGTGCGGGGGTACGGGTCGTGCGGTGTGCGGCCCGCGCGGGTGCGGATCGCCGGGGGTACGGATCGGGAAGGGCTGACTCGTGTCATCCACTGCGGATCACGGCCGTCGCCGTATACGGCTCACGTTAGGGCGATTTTCCGATGACGCGATCCGGAAAGACGATCGGCGGCGACCGAGACGCCGATCCCGATGCCCAGGGCCACCAGGTGCCCCGCGTCGGTGAAGGTCCGCTCCCGCCGCAGCACCGGCCGCACGGCGAGCGCCAGCAGGCCGGCCCGCGCCACGTTGCGCACGGCCCCGCGCGGCAGGGCCGAGGTCAGGGCGCCGAGCACGGCGTTGAGCCCGTAGCTCGCGCCCACGTCCAGGGCCCGGCGGGTCTCGCGGTCGGCGGTGCGCCGCAGTGCCCCGTAGACGAGGAGGGTGGCGGCGGTGTGGCCGAAGAGGAACACGGCGGCCGTCCACCAGGCGCCGTACGCGTACTCCGCGTAGCCCAGTACCGCGAGCAGCAGGAGGGCATAGGGCAGCGGCATCGGCTCCTCGACCACGCAGGCGCTGGTCAGCAGGGTCTCCCAGCGTCCCGCGTCGAGGTTGTCCACGTTCGTCGAGCAGGCGCGCAGCACCCGCTCCCGCTCCGCCGGACCCAGCCGTTCCAGGGCGTGCGAACCGAGCTGCACCCCGCCCGTGTAGAGCGCGCCCAGCGGCGATGACCATGACCGTGGCAGTGGCTTCACCCGACCATGATCGGATACGGCCCCGTTGCGCCGGCCACCGGGCCCCGTGGGAGCATGACCGGGACATGCCTCCCTCCCGATCCGGCGCCCCGCTGCGCGCCACGCGGGCCGCGATGTTCGCGGCGGTGTGCGTCGCCTTGGGTGCGCTGGGGCATTCGTCCATGTCTGCGGGGTTCATCCCGTTCAAATGGCTTATGGGCGCCTTTGTGGTGACCGCCCTGCTCGCCTGGCCGGCCACCGGGCGGCGCTGCGGGCCGGCCGGGATCAGTGCCGCGCTGCTCGCCGTCCAGGGCGCGCTGCACCTCGCGTTCTCCGCGAGCGACGCGCTCACGGCGGGGCCGGCGGCATCGCGGATGCCCATGCCCATGCCCATGCCCGTGACGGGTGCGGAGCCGATGCCGGGGCACCACCACGTGCCCGGCATGGGAACGCACGCCTCCGCCGCCGCGGCCGACCTGGCCGGAGGCGTTGCCGACGGCCTCGCGACGGCCGGCCCGGCGACCGGCGGCCAGGCCGCCGACGCGATGGCGGGCATGGCGGACATGACGGGGATGACGGGGATGACGGGCATGGCCGACGTGGCGGGCCACGGCGTCGCCGGGACGGCCGACCTGGCGCACATGGCCGCGATGGCCGGGCACGGCGGCCTCGGGATGATCGCCGCGCACGTGCTCGCCGGACTCTTCTGCGCCGCCTGGCTGGCCCGGGGCGAGGCCGCCGTCTTCCGGCTGGCCGGGGCCCTCGGCGCGGCCACGCTGCACGCGGCCCGGCCGCTGGCCCGCGCGCTCGCGCTGGTCCGGACCCGGGTGGCCGTCGTACCGGCGCCGCCCGCGCACCGTCCCCCGTACGAGCGGCCGCGCCGCCTGCGCGGGGCCGTCCACGCCCACACCGCGGTCCGCCGGGGCCCGCCCGGGTGGCGAATCACCCGCACCACGGCCCCCGGCCTTCCTGCCCGCGCCTGACCGGCGCACCCTCCTTCGGCGAGGTGGGCGAGACCCGGGGCCCTCCACCCATGTCTTCGCCAACCCCTTAGGACCGACATGTCCCTCGACGAGCTCCAGGGCGTCCCCGCCCGGGACCCCGACGCCCCGGCCGACACCCCGGCAGACGCCCCGGCCGACGCCCCGGCAGACGCCCCGGCCCCGTCCGCGCGGCGCACGGGCGGGGGCGGCTGGGCCGCCCTGCGCCCGCTGCTCCTGCGCATGCACTTCTACGCGGGCCTGCTGATAGCCCCGCTGCTGTTCCTCGCCGCCACCACCGGCCTGCTGTACGCCGGGTCCTGGCAGGCCGAGAAGATCCTCTACTCCCACGAGCTGACGGTGCCCCACGTCGGCGAGGCCTCCGTACCGCTCAGCACCCAGGTCAAGGCCGCCCGCGGCGCCGTGCCCGAGGGCAAGGTGCTCGGCGTCTGGCCCGCGCCCGAGGCCGACGCGACCACCCGGGTGATCATGGAGCGTCCGGGGCTGGAGGAGGGCGAGACCCTCACCGTCTTCGTCGACCCGTACACCGCCGACGTGCGCGGACAGCTCACCACCGCCGGTGACGCGCTGCCGCTGCGCGCCTGGCTGAGCGAGTTCCACGCCAGCCTGCAGCTCGGCGAGTTCGGCCGTAACTACAGCGAGCTCGCCGCGAGCTGGCTGTGGGTGGTCGCGCTGGGCGGACTCGCGCTGTGGATCGGCCGTCGCCGCTCCCGCCGGGCCGACCTCGTCCTGCCCGACCGCAAGGCCACCGGCCGCCGCAAGACCCTGTCCTGGCACGGAACCGTCGGACTGTGGGCTGCGATCGGCCTCGTGGGCCTCTCCGCCACCGGCCTGACCTGGTCGAAGTACGCGGGCGAGAACATCGGGCAGCTCCAGGACCGGCTCGGCGGGGCCACCCCCTCCGTGGCCGCCACCCTCGCCGGGGGCGCCGCGGCCGGCTCCGACGAGCACGCCGGGCACGTCATGACCGAGGGCATGGAGATGCCCCCGCCGCCGCCCACCGCCGACATCGGCATCGACCGCGCGGTGGCCGCCGCCCGGGCCGCCGGGGTCACCGAGAGCCTGCGCGTCACCCTGCCCGCCAAGGGCAAGGGCTACGTCGTCAAGGAGAACGACAAGACCCTGCCGGTGCACCTCGACTCGGTCGCGGTGGACCCCGCCGACGGCCGGATCATGGACGAACTGCGCTTCGCCGACTACCCGCTCCTCGCCCAGCTGACCCGCTTCGGCATCGACCTCCACATGGGCCTCACCTTCGGGATCGCCAACCAGATCGCCCTGGCCGCGCTCGCCCTCGCGGTGATGTTCCTCGTGGTGTGGGGCTACCGGATGTGGTGGATGCGCCGGCCCACCAAGGAACGCCGGCTCTCCGTGGGCCGCGCGCAGGCCCGCGGTGCCTGGCGGAAGCTGCCGGTGACCACGCTGCTCCCGTTCGCCTGTGTGACGGCGGCCGTCGGCTGGTTCGTCCCGCTGCTCGGGATCAGCCTGGTCGCGTTCCTCGTGGTCGACGTGGTCCTCGGCTTCGTGGCGGCCCGCCGCCCGGCCGCGGCGCCGCGGGGCTGACGCACCCGCGGGGCTGAGGGCCCCGCGGGTCCGATGGCCCGCGGGGCTCAAGGCCCCGGCAACGCCCGGTGGGACCGTGCTCCCCCTCGCGAGTACGGGCCCGCCGTCGTGTCGGGCCGTGGCCGGAGCCCCGGTCAGGGCGCGTACTTGTAGCCCACCCGGCGCACGGTCTGGATCGCGCCGCGGTGCGCCGCGCCCAGCTTGCGGCGCAGCCGGGCGATGTGGACGTCGACCGTCCGACCGTCGCCGACGTGGCCGTAGCCCCAGACCGTGGTCACCAGCTGGTCCCGGCTGTGCACCCGGTGCGGGTGCGCGACCAGGTGGGCCAGCAGTTCGAACTCCAGGTACGTCAGGTCCAGCACCTCGCCGTCGACCTCGGCGGTGCGCTGCGCCGGGTCGATGCGCACGAGCGCGTCACCGGCGACCGCCGAGGAGGCGGACGCGGCTCCGGCCGGAGCGGCGGGGGCGGGAACGGACTGCGGGGCGAAGGCGATCGGGTGCTGGTCGGCCGGTACGAGGACCAGGTAGCCGACCATCGGCGGCTGGCCCGGCAGCGCCGGCAGGGTGTGCTGGGGCGCCGGCAGCCAGGTGGCGCCGGGCGGGAGCAGGTCCACGACCCGGGCCACCTCGTTCCGGTCCACCGACCGCAGTCGGTGGCGCGGACTGGGAGGGAAGGCCGGGGGAGCGGAGGTCGCAGCGGAAGCGGCAGAAGCGAGGGAACGGGTGTTCGTCATGAGTGGTCAGCTCTTTCACGCGGAGTGGTCGGCAGGAGACGTACGCAAGTCGTCGTCGTTGTCGTACCGCGCAGACCGAAGGCCCCGGGGAGGGTCTGCTGGAAGGTCCCGGAAGGCGTTAGAGGGCCGGCGCGTTCTTCGCGCGGCAACACACCCGGTCGAAATCATGATCCTGACGGGACGGCCAGAACGGCTCCAGGTCGCTGCGACCTGTCGAGGAGTGCGGGTGGCTGGCCATGGGTGTCATTCAAGCAGATGTACGGGGCCCAGGGCAGGCCCCGTCTCACCTCGTGGAGCGGAATCTCATATTCAGCAATCAAGATGTCGTAAGGACATCACATTCCCGACATACCGTCAGCCCTCCAGTCGCTTCCGCCAGTCCAGGCCGGTCACCCGTATCGCATCGTGGGCGGATCCGTCCCACGCCCACGTCAGCCCCACGGAGTCGAGCGCCTCGACCACCTCCCGCCCCACGGAGGCGGTCACTTCCTCGTCGGCCTCGAACCCCCCGTACAGCAGGTACAGGTCGTGGCCCGCCGCGGCGCCCTCGGTGCACTGGCTGTGGAAGAAGACGAACCCCCGCGCGTCCGGCTCGCCCTCCGCCCGGATCTCCGAGAGGCCGCAGCCGCGGCAGCAGGTGAAGTTCTCCCGCGCGGTGATCCCGGCGTCGTCCAGCGCGTCGAAGGCCCGCGCCAGCCGCTCGGGGTCCGTCTCGCCGCTCCAGCCGGCCTGCTCCGCGACCCGCTCCCGCCAGAGCCGGTCGACGAGCAGCGCGGCCTGGGCCCGGGACACCGGCCGCACCCCGTCCTCGACGAGGCTCTCCTCGGCGGTCTCGACGAGCTCGGCCCGGCCGTCGTAGCCGCAGCGCAGCTGCTCCCGGATGATCTCCGTCAGCTCTTCCTCGACCTCCGGGTCGAGCGGGTCCGGCTCGTCCGCCGGGAACTCCAGCCGCTCCCAGACCGGTCCGAGGTCCCAGTCCGCGTCCTGCCGGACCCAGCGGGACATGACCTGCGCCGCCTCGGCCGCCGTCGCGACGAAGGCCTGGAAGTGCCGGTCGGGGGCGCCGGCCCGGTGTTCCACCTGGTAGTCGCCGCCGGCCTCGTGCCAGACCTGGGCGTAGACGTCCGGGTCGTCGGGGATCCGGGTGACGACGAGGAAGCGGTCGCCGTCCGCGCCGATGCGCCCCACCAGCTCGGACAGGGCCGCGGGGCCGGGGTCGTCGTGGCGCGTGCCGGACTCGGTCTGAACTCTGATCGCCTGCATGCGCACACCCTTGCAGGCCCCACCGACAACGCGGCGCCCGTCCTCCGGGGAGGGCGGACGCCGCGACGTCGGTGGCGGGGCCGGGAGGCCGGTGGCGGGCCGGGGGGCCGGTCTCAGACCAGGCCGTCCTTCTCCAGGCCGGTGCAGCAGGTGTCGGTGATCAGGCGGGTCACCACGTACGGGTCCACGTTCGCGTTCGGACGGCGGTCCTCGATGTAGCCCTTGCCGTCCTTCTCCACCTGCCACGGGATGCGGACCGACGCGCCGCGGTCGGAGACGCCGTAGCTGAACTCGTTCCACGGGGCGGTCTCGTGCAGGCCCGTCAGGCGCTCGTCGATGCCCGCGCCGTAGTTCTTGACGTGGTCCAGCGGCTTGCTGCCCTCGCCCAGCGCCTCGCACGCGCAGATGATCGCGCGGTAGTCCTCGCGCATCRCCTTCGTCGAGAAGTTGGTGTGGGCGCCCGCGCCGTTCCAGTCGCCCTTGACCGGCTTCGGGTTCAGCGTCGCCGACACGTTGAAGTCCTCGGCGGTGCGGTACAGCAGCCAGCGCGCGATCCACAGCTGGTCGGAGACCTCCAGCGGGCCGACCGGGCCGACCTGGAACTCCCACTGGCCGGGCATGACCTCGGCGTTGATGCCGGAGATGCTCAGGCCCGCGGCCAGGCAGTGGTCGAGGTGCTTCTCGACGATGTCCCGGCCGAAGATCTCGTCCGAGCCGACACCGCAGTAGTAGCCGCCCTGCGCCGCCGGGAAGCCGTTGACGGGGAATCCGAGCGGGCGGGCCCCGTCGAAGAAGGTGTACTCCTGCTCGATGCCGAAGACCGGCGCCTGCGCGGCGAACTTCTCGGCGACGGGGCGCAGCAGTGCGCGCATGTTCGACTCGTGCGGGGTCATGTCGATGTTCAGCACCTCGCACAGGACGAGGACGTGGGCGCCGCCGCGGATCGGGTCCGGGCAGGAGAACACCGGCTGGAGCACGCGGTCGGAGGCGTGGCCCTCGGCCTGGTTGGTGCTCGACCCGTCGAAGCCCCAGATCGGCAGCGCCTCGCCGTCCGCCAGGATCCTGGTCTTGGAGCGAAGCTTCGCCGTCGGCTCGGTGCCGTCGATCCAGATGTACTCAGCCTTGTAGCTCACGGGGCCCCATCCTGACTCTGCGGTGCTGCGGATCGCCATGGTGTTGACCGCAGCGTGCCCCGTGGCGATTTCTCATCCGTTGCCCGTGTGTGAACCACGTGTTACCGGCGTTTACCCCCCAGGTGGGGAGGGTTGTGCGGGTCGGCGGCCGCACGCCCGTCCGGGTGCGGCAGACTGAGCGGGTGAGCATTTCGTACGATTTGAACTCCGCCGGTGAGCGGCCCGAAGGTGTTTCCGGCCGAACCCGTCCCCGGGTCGGGCTGCTGGGCACCGGCCCCTGGGCCCGCCGCACCCAGGCCCCCGCCCTCGCCGCCCACGCCGGCTCCGAGTTCGCCGGAGTGTGGGGCCGCCGCACCGAAGCGGCGGCCGCGCTGGCCCGGGAGCACGGCGTGAAGGTGTACGAAGACCCCGACGCGCTGTTCGCGGACTGTGACGTCGCGGCCTTCGCCCTGCCCCCGGACGTCCAGGCCCCGCTCGCCGTCCGCGCGGCCGCCGCCGGCTGCCACCTGCTGCTCGACAAGCCCGTCGCCACCACCGTCGGGGACGCCCGCGCCGTGGCCGAGGCCGCCACCCGGCACGGCGTCGCCTCCGTCGTCTTCCTCACCCTCCGCTTCGCCGAACCCACCGCCGGATGGGTCGCCGAACAGGCGGGCCGGACCGGGTGGTTCACCGCCTCCGCGCACTGGCTCGGCGCGGTCTTCCCGCCCGACGGCGCGACCGGCGCCTACGCCGACTCGCCCTGGCGCAAGGCCAAGGGAGGACTGTGGGACGTCGGCCCCCACGCGCTGTCCGTACTGATCCCGGTCCTGGGCGAGGTCACCTCCGTCACCGCCGCCCGAGGCCCCTCCGACCTGGTCCAGCTGTCCCTGCGGCACGCCTCGGGCGCCGCCAGCACCGCCGTCCTCAGCCTGGGAGCGCCGCGCGCCGCCGCCGGGGTGGGGCTGGAACTGCGCGGGGCCGAGGGCGTCTTCGCGCTGCCCGACTGGAGCGACGTACCGGGCGCCTACGGCCGCGCCCTGGACGCCCTGCTCGCCGCGGCCCGCACCGGCGTCCCGGACCCGCGCGACGCGGAGTTCGGCGCGCGGCTGACGGAGATCCTGGCGGAGGCGGAGGGGCAGCTGCGCTAGGCGCGCCGCCTTTCGGCCTCCGCCGGCCGTCATTTGATGAGGGCGTTGGCCACGATGATGGCCAGGCCGATCGTGGCGTCCCCGAGGCCCATGAGCAGCGCGGACCGGAGCCTGTAGCCGACCCGGATCGCCACGAAGGCGCCCCAGCCGAAGAGCAGCGCGGTGTTCAGGCCGAGCCCGATGGCGGTGACCCCGTACGACTCCCAGTGCGCGAGCCCGGTGAACAGCAGCAGGAGCACGGTGGGCAGGGTGGCCGCGATCATGGGCCACTCGTTCCACAGGACCCGGGAGAGCACCCGCCAGCGGCGCCAGAGGGAGCCGGTCTGGTGGGTGCTCATGTGGTGCGAGTACCCGTGCGCGAGCGCGCCGGTGGCGGCGGTGACCAGAACCCAGCTGGCGTCGTAGAAGGGGGTGAACTCCCCGCCCTTGTGATCCAGCGCGGCCAGCAGCGCACTGGCGAGCACCGTCCCGTACACCCCGCCGAACATCCAGTCGGCCCCCCGCCGCGGCGGGGGC